>JABJCN010000076.1 GCA_018668635.1 Opitutia bacterium | reverse complement strand
TTGGGCTTTGCCAGTCCCCATCCAGATAGGTTGGGCCGGCAATTTTCAGGAGTTTGGGCTGGAAGCGGAATGTCGTTTCGTGGATGATTCGTTGGCGGTGGATGGGACGAAATTTATCCAGAATGACATGGAGTAGGGCTAAGGGGGACTTTCGTCGAAGGATTTGGAGGCTTAGTTTGTCTTCACGGGTTGCAATTTTGGCATCAATATTGAAGTGGTCCAGACGATATGCGCGAAGGTTACAGTCTTTGAACTTTTCTATATCCAGCTTAAGGGGAAGCCTTGTGACGTGTGCCGTACGTCGCCCCATCGCATATTGGAATAACTGGTTGCCTAGACCGCCATTGAGTCTGGATATGATCATCGTGGTATCGCTTCAGTTTTAACTCGTGGGTATCATTTGCAGGAATTTTCGCGTGACTATTTTAATGTCAAAGTGGCTGGCTTGTTCGGCGGCTTTTTGAGTGATGGTGAGTCTATGATCATTATCCTTCTTTATTTTTCTAACGGCGTCAGCGATGGAGTTTTTGCATACTCCATCTACAATACTTGCGTATCCATGTCGTCTTGCGTGTTGGCAGAGGTGGGTCCATGCTGGGGCGTGAATGAGGATGGGGCGTCCTGTGGCGAGGTATTCAACAAGCTTTGTCGGATAGCCTGTGAGGGCCCCTTCCTTTGTTTTGTGAAAGAATGGCAACACCGTTACAAGGATGTGGGCGCTTGCTTGTAAATCGAGAACCTTGTCATGTGGCAGGCTAAGAATTTCAACGCATGGAAGGTCAAACCCTTGATTCAGCAGCCGATCCTTTGGAGTGGGTGTACTCAATATTAATTTCGCATCCAGATCTGGGTTTTGATGCAGGGTTTCTGCGATTCTTAAAAGGCCTTCCCTCTGACCTTCAACAATACCTGTGTGAACAATTCGTGTTGAACCATTCTCGGGAGGTCCATGGAGTTCTCCCATGCGGCGTTGAATTTCTTTCAGGTCTATTGAGTGGGGGAGCAGGATGCTGTTCAGACCGAAGCGATGCCTGAAATCTTGTGCGTAACCTTCGGATACGATCAGGCGTTCCTTTGCTGAGCGAAGAATTTTTTCTTCATACGTCTCAATGAAGAAACCTTCAAATGCAGCCATTGCAGAACGGCGGACTGGAATATCCATGTGATAGGTTAACAATGGTATGCCACTTTTGCGATGAGCCAGATAGGCGCCGATCAAAAAGGGCCAGTTGGGGTAGACACCAAGGATGAATTTTGCGTTCGACTCTTTTACGGCTTGGAGAGTCAGATCCCGAACACGAAAGACAAGGGCAAACCGTAAGAAGCGTTCCCAGCGCCATATGTATGGGATTTTTTTAAATAGTACGGATGGGATTGCGGTTTGATAAATTTTTAATACCTTAGGGACTTGAGTTCGTGGTGCATCCGCTGGCAGGTCACGATATTCGGTAACAATGGAAACTTTTTCAGAATTGAGTTGGGAGACGAGGTTGTGCAGGACTGTTGATGTGCCTCCCACGACAGGCGGGAAGTAGGATGAAACAAGAACCATTTGGGCTGTTTTAGCAGGTAATTTTTCTGTCATGGGATTCATCTTTTGTAAAAAAAGAACCTTCTGAAAGCGATTTTTCTTTTCCTTCTCCAGAAATACCGTTTTTAGAATGATGACTTCAATGACACTTTCCTGTCTTGGAGAAAATCGAAAAAAGTGAAAGTATCTGTTTTTGTGACGCCAAAGGCCACCGTTCTGGATCCGCAGGGATCGGCCGTAAACCAAGCGATGCACAGTCTTGGCCATACCAACACCTCAAATGTTCGAGTGGGCAAGACTGTTACCTTTGATGTGGAAGAGGCGGACTCGCCTGGATTTCGATCAAAGTTAGACAAGCTGTGTCAGGACTTGCTCAGCAATCCCGTGATCGAGGACTTCACCTACGAAATTGAGACTTGAGAGGAGAATGCCAGCTTTCGGGACCTACAATTTTAGCTGGATTGGACTTCATCTATTTTTCCATTTAGTAATTTTGTTTTTTTTCTATATATGAAAGTCATCCGATATCAGGACGCAAAAGGGGAGTTGGGCTTTGCCCGGATACAGGAAAATGGTCCCCCACTTGCCTTGCAATACACGGGTAAAGGTTTTGCCAGCACTGAGAATCCTGCAGATGTTCAGAAGCATCTCTGTCCAGTTGATATTCAGACGATTTATTGCGTGGGACTCAATTACATGGCTCACGCAGCGGAAAGCGGTCAAGCGGCACCGGTATATCCGATGGTTTTCATGAAGCCGATATCCAGTCTTCTGGCAGCGGGCGGAGAAATCGTACTGCCTCGGAAACTGGAAAGCCAAAAGGTCGATTTTGAGGCCGAACTGGCTGTCGTCATTGGCAAGTCCTGTCGCAATGTTTCTCGTGTGGATGCCCTTGATTACGTGACAGGTTACACGATTGCAAACGATGTTAGTGCCCGAGATTGGCAGTTAGAATGGGGAGGCGGTCAGTTTTGTAAAGGGAAGGGGTTTGATACTTTCTGTCCAATCGGTCCTTGCTTGGTCACCTCTGATGAAATTTCCAATCCGTCCGGGTTGCGGATTATTACCAGAGTCAATGGCAATGTCATGCAGGACAGTTCCACGAGCGACATGATTTTTGATGTCCCTACGTTAATCGAGTTCCTCAGCGGTAGCACGACTCTTCTTCCTGGAACTGTGATTCTGACTGGAACACCTTCAGGCGTGGGGCACGGACGTGATCCCAAGCGTTACTTGAACGCCGGTGACGAGGTGGAAATTACAATTGAGGGGATTGGGACTTTGCGAAACCGAGTCGTGGAGGAATCTATCTAATCGTTTATGTAAATGAAAGTAGCCGTTATTCAGTTTCCTGGATCAAATTGTGATCGTGATGCCTTCCGGGCGGTTAGAGGCCCATTGGGACTGGACTGCGAATTCGTCTGGCACAAGGAGACCTCGCTTCAAGGCTTTGATGCGGCAATCCTTCCGGGTGGTTTTTCCTACGGTGATTACTTGCGCTGCGGGGCTATCGCAAGATTTTCTCCGGTGATGGAGGCTTTAGTCCGGTTTGCTGGAGAGGGCCGACGCGTGCTGGGTATTTGCAATGGGTTTCAAGTTTTATGTGAGTCGGGGTTGCTGCCCGGGGCACTTATTCAGAACGATAACATGAAGTTTATCTGTCAGGACCAGCCACTCGAGGTTGAAGATTCTAATGGGCAATTTAATGTGGCCAAGCTTGGTTCGGATATAACTATTCCAATCGCCCATGGGGAAGGGAATTATCGAATTGATGATTCTGGGCTGAAGAATCTTCGCAGAAACCGTCAGGTTCTTTTTCGCTATTCTGGTGCCAATGGTGGCACGAATCCCAACGGTTCTCTGGAGAATATTGCCGGCGTACGGAATGAGGCAGGCAACGTTTATGGCATGATGCCTCATCCGGAGCGTGTTGTGGAACCCTTTCATCCGAACCTGGATGGCATCAAGGTGCTTGAGGCTTTCTTTTCCCTTTCCTGATACACCACAATCCTCATGAGTGCAACGCAACCCATTGAAGAAACCCCGCTTGTTGAAGAGGAACTACGGGTTCCTATCACTGATGAAGTGGTGAAGCAACACGGGCTCCTTCCCCAAGAGTATGAGAAAGTACTTGAAATCCTTGGGCGTGAACCGAATCTGACCGAGTTGGGTATTTTCAGTGTGATGTGGTCCGAGCATTGTGCCTACAAGAACTCGCGTCCATTGTTGCGGATGTTTCCCACCGACAAGCAGGAGCAGAATCCTAGTGTCGGGAAGATTCTCGTTAAGGCTGGTGAGGAGAATGCGGGAGTAGTGGATATTGGGGGCGGATGGGCTATCTGTTTTAAGATTGAGTCGCACAATCACCCAAGTTTTGTCGAGCCTTTTGAAGGGGCCGCAACGGGAGTCGGAGGTATTATTCGAGATATTTTCACCATGGGTGCCCGTCCGGCCCTGCTTACTAATTCCTTGCGCTTTGGCACGCTCGATAGTCCCCTCGCTCGTAGGCTTATGCGAGGGGTGGTTTCTGGCATTTCTCATTACGGCAACTGCATCGGCATTCCAAATCTCGGAGGGGATGTTTATTTCGACAAATGCTATGAGGGCAATCCGCTTGTGAACGCGATGTGTCTTGGTGTCCTGAAGCATGATCAGATAAAGAGAGGTGCGGCGAAGGGAGTGGGCAATCCTGTCTACTACGTGGGTGCCCCGACTGGACGCGATGGGTTGGGTGGTGCCAGTTTTGCATCGAAGGATCTGAGCGAGGATAGTCACGAGGACCGTCCTGCTGTGCAGAAGGGTGACCCTTTTATGGAAAAGCTTCTCATGGAGGCCTGCCTGGAGATGATGGCTGTACCAGGACTTGTTGTCGGGATACAGGACATGGGGGCTGCCGGGTTGACCTGTTCCACTTGTGAGACAGCCTCCCGTGGAGGCACGGCAGTGGAAATTGATCTGGACCTCGTTCCTCAGCGCGAGACAGGAATGAATTCCTATGAGATTATGCTCTCTGAGAGCCAGGAACGCATGCTCGTCATTGTTCAGTCAGGGCGGGAGCATGAGCTGGATGCTATTTTTGAAAAGTGGGACCTTCACGCAGTCCAAATTGGTAAAGTTATTGATGGTGACCGCATGGTTGTGAAGATGGGTGGCAAGACCATTGTATCCATCCCCGCTGCAAAGTTGGCTGATGAAGGGCCTGTCTACGAGCGTGAGGCTGTGGAGCCCGCTTATCTTGCAGAGAAGCAATCATGGTCAGCATCGAGTCTCACTGACTTGCATCCAGATGAAGTCCTGCCTGCGTTGGAAAAGCTTCTTAGCCACCCGACCATTGCCTCCAAAGAATGGATTTATCGGCAGTACGACCACCGTGTCATGGCGGATACTGTCGTGGATCCCGGCGATACGGCCGGAGTGATTCGATTGAAGACTGATACTTCCGACAAATACGTGGCAATTGCCAATGACTGCAACAATCGCTACTGTCATGTGAATCCTAGACGAGGTGGTATTATTGCCATTGCCGAGTGCATGCGAAATCTGGTCTGTTCCGGTGCGACTCCATTGGCGATGACCAATAACCTTAACTTTGGTAATCCCTACAACCCAGAGATTTTCTACATGTTTCGTGAGGCGGTGACAGGTCTTTCTGAGGCCTGTAAACACTTTGACCTCCCTGTAATAGGAGGAAATGTGAGCCTTTACAATCAAGGCCCGGATGGTTCCATTGATCCAACGCCTGTTGTTTCCTTGGCCGGGTTGATCGACCGTGCTGACATGGTTACTACCCGTGATGTCAAGGACGGTTCGGAGACACTCCTTCTTCTTGGAGGTTTCCCGTATGAGTTGGGTGCCAGTTTCTATTTGGAGACGCAGCATGGACTGAAGACTGGGGATGCCCCGGAGATTGATCTTGGCATTGCGGAAGCTCTAAATGATCTTGTTTTGGCTCAAATCAGTGCCGGTCGTGTCCGCGCTGCTCACGACATCTCCGAGGGTGGACTTCTTGTGACTCTTGCAGAGATGCTCTTTGGGAAAAAGACATTTGGCGCAGAGTTGAACTTAAATCTTCGGTCCGGTGCAGAACGCCTTGATGCCCTTCTTTTTGGTGAAAGCCAGAACCGAGTGGTACTTGCAGTCCCAAGCGATGTAGTGGAATCTGTTGTTGAGGCTGCCAACGATGCAAGTGTTCCTGTTGATATCCTAGGTGAAGTCACTACAGCACCTATTTTTGATTTGAGAATTAGTGGAAAACAGATTTTCCAGACTGAAGTTAAAATGTTGCGTTCCCTTTGGGGCAATGCCATCCCGGATTACATGTCCAGAATTTGATTCTTTGCCTTAGATTTCTATGAGCGATAAGCTAACTCACGAGTGTGGAATTGCCCTCATCCGCCTCCTGAAGCCACCGGAGTATTTTTACGAGAAATACGGGACGAATCTATATGGATTCCAGAAGCTCTTCCTACTCATGGAAAAGCAACATAATCGTGGTCAGGACGGCGCCGGGATCGGAGCAATGAAATTGGGGGTCGATGTCGGTAAGCCCTTTATGTTTCGTGAGCGCAGCATGGAGACCAATGCTCTGGCTACGATTTTCCATGAGCAACTGGCTCGCTATGACCAAATGAAAGCAGATGGGATAATCCACCCAGAATTCCCCAAGACCGTTAAGAATAATTTTGAGTACTCAGCTGAAATGTTGCTTGGGCACCTTCGGTATGGAACCTCTGGTGGTTATGGTACCAGTTCCTGTCATCCGTATTTTCGTCGCAGTAACTGGCCAACCAAGAATCTTCTTCTCGCCGGTAACTTCAATATGACCAACATGGAGTCGCTCAATCTGAATATGATTGGGCAGGGTCAGCATCCCATTTTTGATACGGATACCCAGTCCATCCTCGAATCCATCGGCAATCGTCTGGATCAGGAACATGATCGCATATGGGACTCTTTCTCCGGGGAAAAGCTTCAGGGTAGGGATCTTGCTGATGCTGTTGGTGAGGCTATGGATCCCGTACGTATCCTAACCGAGGTTTCTGGTGAATGGGATGGTGGTTATGTGATCGCCGGTCTTATCGGCAATGGCGATTGTTTCCTCATGCGCGACCCTGCGGGCATTCGCCCATGCTTCTATTTTGTGAATGATGAAGTTGCCGCCTTTGCTTCCGAACGGGTGGCGTTGATGAGCATTTTTGAGAAAGACGAGGATCTTATTCAGGAAGTTCAACCTGGTGAGGTTATATGTATCAAGGCCAATTGTGATGTACTTAGCGGACATCAGGAAGATTTACCTGAAACCAAGTCCTGTACTTTCGAGCGAATTTATTTCTCTAGGGGTAATGATCCTAGTATCTACAAGGAACGTAAGACTCTTGGTGCTGCACTTAAGGATCAAATCCTTGATGCAATCGCTGATGATTTTGACCATTCGATATTCAGTTATATTCCCAATACTGCAGAGACTGCTTACTATGGACTGCTTGAAGAGTTGGGCCATCACCGCAGGGAATATGTGCGGGATCAAATTCTTCAGGCACAGACTGAAGGCAACCTCACAACTGAGTTCATGGCCGAGCTTTTTGATGGTCCCTGGGTCCGTGCCGAAAAGATTGCCAACAAGGATATCAAACTTCGCACTTTCATTACCCAGGAACAGAATCGGACCCAGTTGGTATCGCATATCTATGATATTACATACGGTGTAGTTGCCCCAGAGGACAACCTTGTTTGCATTGATGATTCAATTGTTCGCGGAACCACCTTGCGGGAGTCCATATTGAAAATTCTTAGTCGGACCAATCCACGCAAGATAATCATTGCTTCCACGGCACCGCAGATACGTTATCCTGATTGCTATGGAATCGATATGTCGGTGCTTGGCAATTTCATCGCTTTTCAGGCTGCCGTGGCGATGCTCAAGGATAGGGGAACAGAAAATGTTCTTCAGGAAGTCTATCAGAATTGCTGTGCTCAAGCGGGCAACCCGCCTGAAAAAATAATTAACCATGTGAGTCGTATTTACAGTTCTTTTACGGCTGAGGATATTTCTACGAAGATTGCGGAACTGGTTCGTCCAAGCGACGTGTCTTGGGCAGGAGAAATTAAAATCCTTTACCAGACAATCGAGAACCTTGACTCCGCGTTACCTGATCACAATGGCATGTGGTATTTTACCGGTGAGTATCCTACTCCAGGGGGATATGTTGTACTCAACAAAGCATACATTAATTACTACGAAAACCGACTTGGCCGAAGCTATTAGACCCATTGGGTTGCAAAGAAAGGGTTGACGGTGAGGGTTCTGCCTTTTTTAAAGCTTTGGCATGGGTTGTGTCCCCTCGTATCGGATTCTTGTATTAAATCGTTTATGGCAACCGGTTAATATTGTCGGGGTCAAGCGTGGGTTTAGCCTTCTCTTTCAGGATTATGCCCAGGTCATAAATACGAGTGATGGTACTTTTGAAATAATGGATTTTGGTAGCTGGGTTAAATTTTCCGAGCAAAACCCATTACCGAATTCATCAGACTGCGTTCAAACAGTCCGTCTCTCACTTCGTATTCCGAATGTCCTTCTTCTTCGTGCTTATGATCGGCTTCCTATTCGGGAAATGAAATTCAATCGCCAGAACCTTTTTGAGCGGGACGGTTTTCGCTGCCAATATTGTAACGAGACTTTTCAGTCAAAGCACTTGAATCTGGATCATGTTATTCCACGTGACCGAGGAGGAAAGACCTCATGGGAGAATGTCGTGACCTCTTGCATCCGCTGTAACTCACGCAAGGCTAATCGTTTGCCACATGAGGCGGGTATGTTTCTGGTCCGGCGACCACGGAAACCGAAGTGGCGTCCTTTTGTTAGTTCTCTTACTGAGGATCAGTGTGATGAGTCTTGGATCCAGTTTCTTAATCTTAAGAGCTGAACGTTTTAAATTCGCACCCTTAATTTCATGACAGTTCTCAATGTGTTTTCGGCTCGCACTTTCTTGTGATTCTCTCAGTTTGTTGATCTGATGAATGACGATACTGTTTGGACAGAAATACTTGTTGAGGCGGAA
Organism: Opitutia bacterium; assembly: GCA_018668635.1. Classification (GTDB taxonomy): domain Bacteria; phylum Verrucomicrobiota; class Verrucomicrobiia; order Opitutales; family JABJCN01; genus JABJCN01. The sequence goes on along the minus strand of JABJCN010000076.1, from coordinate 63,480 downwards.
CAGGTAGCCATCCGCGAAGCTGGTCTGCAAAACTTTCTGGAGTTGACGGTCCTTTCGCGAGAAACACTCGAGGATGCGCTGGCGCACCACCTTTCACAAAAACTTAGGGAGGGTGCTGCCGCTTTTCCTCCAGAATTGTTTCGAGAGGCTTTACAGGAAGATAAAAATCTTCTTGCTGCAGTTCGAGGGGATTTGCTTGCGATACGTGACCGGGATCCTGCCTGTAGAAGCCTGTTGCCGGTTTTTCTTTACATGAAAGGGTTCCTTGCGATTTGCTGCCATCGTTTAGGGCATTATCTTTGGACTCGGGCAGACCGAAAAGATCTTGCTATCTATCTGCAAAGCCTTGTTTCTGAGATTTATACTGTGGATATTCATCCAGCCGCGCGTTTCGGCGTGGGCATTTTGCTCGACCACGCAACTGGTTTTGTTGCTGGGGAGACTTCTGTGGTGGAGGCTGATGTTTCAATACTTCATGAGGTGACACTTGGTGGCACGGGTAAGGAACAGGGGGATCGACACCCAAAGGTCCGGCGTGGTGTACTAATCGGTGCAGGTGCGAAGATTCTTGGTAATGTCGAGATCGGCGAGAGCGCTAAAGTAGGTGCAGGAAGTGTTGTTCTTGGTGATGTTCCTCCTCATGTTTCCGTTGCCGGTGTGCCAGCAAGGATTGTTGGAAAGACTCATGATTTGCCGGCTCTTAGGATGAACCATAATCTTTAGCTTCCTATGCTGAACTTTCGCCACCTGGGCGGGGAGGGCAATCCTCCGATGATCATTCTTCATGGATTGCTTGGTTCTTCCCGTAATTGGGTTCAAGCAGGAAAGGCACTTGCTTCCCGCTTCAATGTATTTGCTTTGGATCTGCCAAACCATGGAGATTCATTCTCGATGCATGATATGTCATTTGACGCCGTCTCCAAATGTATACTTGAATGGATGGACGAGCGGTCGATTGCGTCTCCAATACTACTCGGTCATAGTCTGGGCGGAAAGGTGGCGATGTGCCTAGCCAGCAGTTATCCACATCGATGTTCAGCCTTGGGCGTCGTTGATATTGCTCCCCGTGAATATGAGCCACATTCTCAAACAACCATTCAGACAATGTGCGCCTTGGACCTTGAATCCATTCAATCCAGACGGGATGCGGAGGATATGTTGCAGGACGCCATTCCCGATTTGGGCTTTCGGCGATTCATTTTGACCAATCTAGTCAGGAAAGACGGCCTTTTTGCATGGCAGGTTAATTTGACGGCATTGCTCCATTCCCTGCCGAATCTTATATTGAGTCCGATGACCGAACATTCCCGATATGATGGCCCTGCTATTTTCTTCAAAGGTGAGACCTCTGATTTTATAAAACCTGAAGACGAGATCGTTATTCAATCCCGATTTCCTCGGTCCCACTTGACCACGATTCCACAAGCCGGCCATAATGTCCACTCTGACAACCTTCCAATGTTCATTGATGCCGTGTTTCGTTTCTTTTGTGGGCTTCCCGTTTGATCTTGCCCGTTTGTCGGTTCATCTCAGAATTAATCCCCAATTTTTATTTAATATTATAAAATCAACAACATGGCCTTGGAAAAAATTAAAAGTGTGACTGGAACGGCATTGGCAGTTCCGGGTAATGATATCGATACGGATCGAATTATCCCTGCACGCTTCATGAAGTGTGTCACATTTGATGGGCTGGGTGAATTTGCTTTTTATGATGAGCGTGCTTTTGCCAAAAAAGATGATCGTATCCATGCCTTCGATGACCCTTCCCGCTCATCTGCTTCCATCCTGCTTAGCGGGGTTAATTTTGGTTGCGGTAGTTCTCGTGAACATGCACCTCAGTCCCTTTATCATTGGGGGATCCGCGGTATTGTCGCCGGAAGCTTTGCTGAAATATTTTTTGGAAACTCAACAACTCTGGGGATTCCCTGCCTGACTGCATCAGATGAAGTTCGATATGAACTTGCAAAATTGATTGCCGAAGATCCTTCGATGTCTGTAACCCTAAATATTGAAACATTGGAAATTCAGGTTGGGAATCAGAAATTCCCTGCATCGCTCCCTGCTAGTGCACAACAAGCACTGGTAAATGGCCAGTGGGACTCAATTGCAGAACTGCTTCAGGCAGAAGAGGAAATCTCCGCTGTGGACAAGACCTTTTCCTATGCGTCCTAAATTTTTCTGAACACTTAACGTCATTACACTCTCATGGAACTGGACCTGGCTCAGATCCTAAAGGCATCAGGCGTCTTCCTTTATCCGTTGCTTGCCTGCTCTATTCTTGGATTGGCAGTTGCTATCGAGCGGATCATTTCCCTTTGTGTGATCAAGGTTTTTCCTCAATCTCTTTTTGATGCATTAATTCGTGGAGACTGGTCTGGTATCGATCCAGACCCCAAAACTGCAGGTGGTCGCATATTACAGTTTTACAATGAAGGGGGAACTGATCCTGACGGGTTCAAGGCTTTTGCCCGTCTGGAAGTCAGCCGTTTGGAACGAGGTCTCTTTCTACTTGATATCGTGGTGGCTGTGGCACCCCTGCTGGGTTTACTGGGGACTGTGACGGGTTTGGTTCGCGTTTTTACTGGTTTTGATGGGGCTGGCGGAACAGGAGGAACTGAAGATTTCGGCCGTGGAATTTCCCTTGCATTGAGTACCACGATCCTTGGCCTCAGTATTGCTATCCCCGCCCTAGTTGCAGGCACATTCTTGGATCGGCGGGTGGATGTTCTGGCTGCTCGCATTGATGCCGGTGTCGAGCGTATCCTGGACACCGTGGAGGAATCCTAGTATGCATCCATTGAGACGCAGACGAAAAAAACCCGGGATAAATATCCTGCCTTTGCTTGATGTTCTCATGGTGATCCTTTTCTTCTTCCTGATCACCATGCAGTTCAGGCAGGTCCGGACCTTGAACCTTGTTCTTCCAGAAATCCAGACAGCTGGCTCCAATTTGCTTTCCGATAAGATTGTTCTCTCCGTCGATGCAGAAGGCGCAGTCCTTTATAATAATACACCTGTCACCGAGCTTCAACTTACTGTCTCCTTGAAAAGTGCCGCTGAAATTGGCCAAAACAGGAAGGTTCTTCTATTGGCTGATGAGGAAACCCCTCTACGCAAAGTGACTTGGATCATGGATCAATGTCGTTCCAACGGTTTTGAAAAGATTCGTATTCAGTCCCGTTGAAGATTCAGGCTTATTTTGTTTACAGGGTTTTTATTTTTGGACATAAGAATATTTCAATAAATTGGTAACACAAAATACCCTCTTCTATGATTGCCATAACACCCTGTATGACCGTCCTCGCTTCCGGTGGACACAACTATCTTTACGGACTACTTTTCTTGATAGTTTCGCTTGCCATTGGCGCTGCCTCCAAGCACTTCCTGAAAATCTTTCCTAAAATCCCCCTGCCTTTTACGGTTTTCCTCCTTATTATCGGTTTGGTCATGGGGGCGCTTAACCGCCCTTTTAAGGAGAAGAAGGAGAGCCAGGGAGCGCATGGGAGTCATGGTCATGCCCATGCTGAACATGTGGAAAACTCTGGATCGGGACACCCTCATCCGCATACATCCCCTGATGGGTCTTCCCCTCCTTCCAAAACGAATGCCCACCATGGTGACCATGGGCCGGAAGGTGCCGATGGTCCCGATTCGCTCAACGATTCAGTCAAAAATTTTCTTAACGATTACCGAGATGACCTAAGGAAATCTGATTCTGGCAATCTGCACCTTCTCATGGGGGATTTGGAATTATTCAAGGATTTGGGCAGGCTTCTTGACGAGAAGGATGCCTGGGACTACTATGAGCAGGCATACTCTGGAATAAAGGCTGCTTACACCGAGACTTTAGCTCACACTGCTGGTTCAACCCCGGAACATGAAGCATCCACCGATCACAAGGTGGCAGGTGATGTTTTAAGCGATTCAGTTGAACATTCAGCTGTCCACGAGGAAGGCCATGGGCACGGACATGAAGAGCAGGGTATGTTTGCTAAAATTCTTCATTTTTTGCAAGAGGCCATCTATTGGGGGTCTCAAATGGATGCTCACCTCATATTGTATGTATTCCTTCCGATACTTATTTTCGAGGCAGCCTTTGCGATGGACATGCATACATTTAAAAAATCTGCGGAGAATGCCTTCTGGATGGCAGGTCCAGGGATTGTAACCGCTACACTTATGACTGGCGGTCTGATGATGGTCTGTCTTCAGTTTGACAGTTTGGGTCTGGAGGCATGGAAGAAGTTTGATTTGTCCAAGGTATTGGACCCTGTGGAAGGAGTTAACTTCCCTTCTGCTGACGCAATGGCTTGGTTCCTCTGTATGCTATTTGGTGGTATCATTAGTGCGACTGACCCTGTTGCCGTGGTCGCCCTGCTCAAGGAACTTGGTGCCAGCAAGAAGCTCGGCACCCTAATTGAAGGCGAGTCACTGCTTAATGATGGAACCGCCATTGTTGCCTTTGTGGTGCTTTTGGCCGTAATTGTTGGCGAAACGACTTTTTCCTTCTCCGGGGCAGCGATTGGGTTCCTCAAGATTGGTGGAGCGGGTGCAGTCGTCGGGGTTTTGATTGGCTTGATAACTGCGGCGTGGGTGAAGCGAGTTTTCAATGATCCGGAGATTGAGATCGCCATTATCCTTGTCGGTGCTTATCTTACATTTTATGCAGCAGAAACTTTCTTTGGAGTTTCGGGGGTACTTGGATTGGTTGCCTTGGGCGTTGTTATGGCAAGTTTCGGTCGCACACGGATCAGTCCTGAAGTGGAGCATTTCCTTCATGAATTTATCGAGTTTGCCGCCTTTATCTGTAACGTCCTCATCTTTATCATTGTTGGGGTTGTGATTGCCCAGAACGTGGCTCTTGATAACTGGCTTTCCGACCTGATTATGCTCGGTATTATCTATGTCATCATTCACTTGGTGCGTGCGGTCAATATGATCATTTATTATTTGCGCATGAAAAACGCCGGATACGGGTTGCCGGGTAAGGATTCCATTGTTGTCTGGTGGGGCGCGTTGCGCGGTGCCATCGGCTTGGCCCTCGCTCTTGTTGTCGCGAGTCCCACGTTGCATAGTGGATTGGACAACCCTATCCCTGAGACCATTCGTGAGCAGTTCCTTTTCTTTGTCTCTGGGATTGTGCTACTGACTCTGCTTGTCAATGCTACCACCATCAAGTCGGTTGTTGCAATGTTGGGTCTAACAAAGATTCCTGCCGTTAAAGCTCTAATGATGGGGCAGGCTGCCCAAGCAGTTGAACGTGGGGCACAGAACGAGATGGATCTTCTTAAGAATGATCGATTCCTCAGTGGTGCTAGTTGGGGTTCCGTACGCGGTTATCTTCCGGATAGTAAGGATGTACCCACTGTTAGCGAGGAGGAGAAAGCGAATATTGATACCTTGGCCGAAGCCCGCCGCCGTCTTTTGGAAAAGGAAAAGGCCAGCTACTGGAACCAGTTTGGTGATGGTCTCCTGAGCCCACAGGCAGTGAATGCACTTAGCGGAAATGTCAGCGAGGTTCTTGATCTTAACGGGTCCAAGCCACTGACTGAACGCAGCTATCTTGATAGCGTTTGTGGTTCACCCAGTTTTATTGGCATTCCTTTGGATGCCTTAAAGAACGTTCCCGTTCTTGGGGGATATTTTAGCGATCGCCTATCTGCTTCATATGATGCCGCCAAGGGGTTTGTCGTGGCACAGGACGAGGTTAAAAAACTGGTTGGAAGCTTAAGTCTAAGTATTGACGATGGCGTGGAATCAGAGGAAATCAAGGAGACCTTGATTCGGGAAATTGACACGAATCGGCTGGTTGGTCTCGGTTATATCAAGGATATGCAGGAAAAATATCCTGATGTCACTGTAAGTATCGAGACCAAGCAAGCCATCCGTTCCCTGCTCAATCATGAGCGCGCCACTGTCAAGAAGATGAAGAAACAGGGGGCGATCGAGGCCGATGAGGCTACTCGAATGCTCGATGGTGTTGAGGAACGGATCAAGGACATCATGGACAAACCCCTTAAGCTCAAGCTTCCTACTTCCCAAGAAGTTTTACGTGAGGTTACATGGCTGCAGGGAATGCCTTCCTCTGTCATTGAGAAGATCATCGCAGTTGCCCAGGAGAAGACCTATCAGTCAGGTGAAAAGCTTATGTCCCAGGGTGACCCTGGCGATGGATTGATTGTTATTACACGAGGTAGCGTGCTGGTCTCCATCGGGGACCGAGTTGTAGATATCATGGGGCGTGGCAGTGTTATTGGAGAAATGGCTGTTTTGGCTGGCATCCCAAGGACCGCTAATGTTTCTGCGGACACAGGTGTGACCGCTGTATGGCTATCCTCAACAGATATGCAGTCAGTCATGGCAGAGTCCAAGGACTTAACGGAGAGCCTCTGGCGAACAGCAGGTGCCCGATTTGCAGAAAATATCCTTGGTGACCAGGAACCCTACCGGGACTGGTCACAACTCCAGTTACGTCGCTGGATTGCTGAGGGTCGAGTGGAAAGCTTTGACGAATCAGTCCGAATGGATCTTTACGGAAAGGTTGCCATTCTGATCTCTGGTCGCGCAACCATCGGGGAGGGACAGGTTGTGAACGCACCAGCCAAGCTGGATGCTGCTGCTGCCCAGTTTGATTCCGGCTCCAAGATTTACCTTTGTTCCAGCATATAGACTTAGCTTGTCTTTTTGTCCTAGGCTAAATGTAAGGTTGTTCGTGGATATAGATTAAAAACCAGCCAAATTAGGCTGTGCTTTATTCAAATCTATTGCCCGGACGTCGGTCTTTGCTGAGCTCTTTGTAATACTTTTCAACAAGGTCGGAAAAGCGTTCAGGGACTGGGTCTCGATCGATGGGAACGGGAGACTCGTCTGACTCCAGTTTAAGCAACTCTTCACGGACAAGGTCTCGAAGTTCAGTCAGGGGTTCTGCAATCTGTTTACTGACCATGTCCCACTCGGGTTCCTTCCCATGGCGCTTGAACTCCCTGCGAATGCTACGGGCTTGGTCGCGGATGGCAGCGGCTCGTTTTCGGAGTTCTTCGGAGTCCACCATCTCCTCCACGTCGCGCAGTCGATCGGACCACTGGAGGTAATCACGGCCGGTCATCGGTCCGCCCGTGTTACCGCCGAAGGCTTCAAATGGGTTTTGGTTGCCATCCTGTCCGCGTTGTGGGCGATTGTTGCCCGGGGTTGCGGATTGCGGGGTTTCCTTTTTGGCAGGCTGATTGTCTTTGGCCGATGCTAACTGGGACTTTCCTGTTTGTGACTTGGATTGATTGGACACTATGTCTTGGCTGGGCTGTTGTCCTTGTCCTTCCTCTGAAAGATCCTGTCCCTGGGGTGAGTCGTTGCCGGTATTGGCGTTTGGTTCTTCCCCTGTTTGCTGGCCCTTTTGATTGGATGCTTGTTGTTCCTTGGGTTTCCCGGCTTCTCTCGTTTGATTTGAATTTTGCTTCCCGGAGCCTTTGCCGGGTTGACTGGACTGTTCTACCAGGGGGCCTTTCGCTTCCGACAAAGTTTTTGGGCTGCCTTGACCAGGTTCGTCCTGACTGGAGTCCTGATTGGCCGTAATCTGGGATTCTGAGTCGCTAATCTGGTTTTCCTGTGCATCGCTTCTCCAGGACTTTGCTAGTCCTGTCTTTTGAGCGATTTCCTGCTGTACCTTGTTACGGAGTTGTTCAAGTTCCTGTCTCGCGCGACGCAGGGATTCCTTGGGATCACCGAGAACACTGCTGGCCGCGTCTTCCACATCCTTCCGTAGTTGCTCGACACCCTTGTCTGCCGCTTGCATTGTTTCCTCGGCTTGTGGCAGGAAACTTCGCCGGAGAAGTTCGCTGGTGGTTTCCAGATTCTTTTCAAGTTTGCCGCTTCCGTTGCGTCGGAGGGATTCGTAGAGTTTGCGGGAGAGAAGGGGCTCCGAGGTTTCAGATTGCTCGGTTATCTCCTGCATCTGCTTGATTATTTCCCCGGTCCGGGCCTTTTGTTCCTGTGCGCGGTCGGCGAGCTTTTCGTCTCCCTGGTCATCAACGAGCTTTCGTCCCTTTGCCTTACGTTGATTCTGGAGGTCCTTGCTAAGCTGTTTTTGCTCCTCGTCCAACTTGTCTGCATCTTTTCGCATCTTTCTCATTTCCTCAGAGAAACGACTGGATACTTTTTTGCGGAATTCGTCCCGCAAATCCTCCAGGTCTCGCTGGGCACGAGTGGTGGAGTTGACCGCCTTGTCGAGGTTGCGTTTCTGGAGTGCCTCTGCGGCCTCCGTCATTTTCTCGCGGGTCTTTTCCAGTTGTTTGCTGGCCTGCTGGTTGCGTTCGCGGTTTTCGGGTTGCTGTACCCTTTGGCGAAGTCCATCAAGGTCGGCGAGCATGCGGCGTTGTTCTTCACGAAGACGTTTTAGTTGCCGTTCAAGTTCCTTGCGTTCTTCCTCGGTCTTGGCCTCCTGCAGGGCTGTCTGGAGGTCCTTTAGCTTTTCGGCAAGGTCGTTTTGGCGCTGTGCGAGTTCCTTCAAGCGACTGAGGGCTTGGTGATCTTCACGTTTTTCCTGGTCCTGCTGCTGGTTTTGGTTGGCGGTTTCATAGCGTTGTTCCTTCTTTTTGATGTCGAGGTTGCGGAGTTGTTCCTCGTTACGCTGACTTTGACTGGATTGTCCCTTTCCTTTTCCTTGCTGAGACTGGGAGACAATAAACTCCCTGGCGCGAAGCTTTAGCAACTGTGCAAGGGCTTGCTGTTCTGCAGTCAGGGCTGGTTCCAGTGGCTTGGCCTTGTTATTGTCGGCGGCATTCTCCAGTTCATCCATGGCTGTCTGCATGAAATTGGCGGCTTTCCCCAGATCTTCGGCGACCTCCGGGTCATCAAATTGTTCCATTGCCTCCTCTGTTTCCTGCTGGAGTTGAGCTTGGGACTGGCGAATCAGTTCAACATCCTGAAGAAATGTTTTGGGTATCACATCTTCTGCTTGTCGCTTTAGTTTCCAAGTCGCGTTAATGATGAGCTTCTGCTGGTTGGCCAGTTTATCTGCAAGTTGCTTTTTTTCGGTTCCGGGCATCTCCTCGCTTCTCTGGGACATCCCTTCGCGGTAGATTTCATCGAACGGGCGAACCTCGGCAAAATACATATCCCCTTCATGTCGTCTGGGCTGTCCATTTGGCCCCCTGTCCTCGGCCCAGAAATACCAAGTCAGTAGTTGGTCAGGCATCACATTGAGTTCTTCCAAGGCAAGGAGGTGACGTGCTTTTGCCTTATAGACCGGAGATTCTTCTGTTTGACTGAGAATCAATTCCTTGGTGGATACCCCGGGCAGGGTGTAGGTCAGTCCATAGGTCCCGAGTCCGAAATCATCTGAGATCTCAGCCTCGAACTCAATTTCCTGGAGGGGAGACACCCGTTTGTCTCCTCGGGGAAAGAGAACCTTTAACTTCGCAATCTTATTGGGGATAATATCGATACTGAAGCGTGGTGGCAGCTTATTGCGTCGACCATCATCATCCATGAGGTCCAGTTGGTAGCGAATGGACTTGGGCGGGCTCAGGCTGGCCGTGTAGAGGTTGGCGACATCGGCATCCTGCTCAAGTCGGACAGGCTCACCATCCTTCGGGGATAGCCATGCCCCCATGACGGGTTTGTTCAGGGTAAAGGTGAAGGTGACATTGGCCCCTTCTGGCAGGCTGACAGTTCGTACATCCTTCATTTCCCTAACGGGTAGCTGGGTATATTCCGGCGGGGTAATACGGGCATCAGCAACCAGGAGGGATGGATGTTCATAAGTATTGATTTGGAAGGTTTCGGATTGGCCTTCTGGGAATTCAATTCGGTAGGTGTTGTTGCCGGTGATTTCAGAAATGCGTACGCCGTAGATTGGGTCCCCGAGGTTGCGAGTCATGGATAATCGAAGTTCCTGTTCCTTGCCTTCGCCCAGTATGAGGGTTGCGGACTCAGGTACGCCTCCCTCAAATCTGGCCATTACCACCAGTCCGGAACCTTTTTCAACTTCGGCATCGCCGGGTTCCACCGTGACTTTGTACAGGGGTGTGTCCGATACCACAGCGTTTTCATCGGCAGTCAATTGAGGTGATGCATTGATTGCTCCTGGATCCAGAATGATCAACTGATAAATAAAGAAGAGGAAACCGATACCCATCCAAAGGCTGAAGCTAGCCGTGTAGAGGAGCTTCTGGCTACTGATTGTCTGAATCCAGCGGTTTGTCTTGGCATGTTGAATTGCCTCTTCAAGGACACATTCCTGCAGGTAGTTCAGTTGGCCATCCTCTTTATTGGACTTCTGCTCGACAGCAGCCATCAGCATGGAACGGACCTCCGGATGTTTCTCTGCCAGTGTCTCGGCGATTTGTTTAAAATTCAGGGAGAATCGGGTGAAGCGGTAAAAGGCAATGCCGGTTCCGCTCACGCCAAGGATTAACACAACAGCCAGCCATGTAAACGAATGGGGTTCCCCATGAGAACGTAGCCAGTAAAGCCCAAAGGCGGCAAAGAATGCGAGGCTCCATCCCCATCCCAGATTCTTCCATAGGTCCAACATCCGGGCACGTTCGGATATGGGTCGCAGGCGAATCCTTAGATGTCTTTCAAGCATTGATCAACCTTCCTGTGCCGTTAGGGCCGTTCGTGTCATCCGACCTGCCAGCCAGGTTTCCATTAGAAATAAGATACATGCTGCGGCCAAGAGCCATTTCCATAGTTTCTGTTGATTCTCGATTTCCGCAAATGGTTTCTGAGATTTTTTTGTTGGTTCGTCAGGCTTGGCCGTTGATACATTTGGGAAAAGTACCCCAAGTTGCTCCAGTTGTTTTGGGGCCATCGGTTGGGTCCGGCTTTCTTCCGGCGGGATATTTACGGCAAAAGGCAATTCCCCTTCCGACGTTACCATACGATAGATTCCGGGTGTATCCGTCCCGGCAAATGTTTCCTGTCCCTTGTTTATGGTGATGCGTTTGCCATCGGGCTTCACGATGGCCGTGGCCACGGGGTTTTGCGGGATTGGCACAGCATCCCCGGTGGCGAATCTTGCCTTTTGGGCAAGACGTCCGGCACTGTACTCAAGGATAGAGAATAGTAGTGGGACGAATTTTGTGGAGACGGCAAGTTGGCTGTCTTCCGGTCGCCAACTGGAGGTTAGGAGGAGTATGCTGCCTTTACCAGTTGGAATTTCAACAAGGGCTGGGCTTCCGTTGTCAAAACGAGCCAGTACATTTGCAGATGCGAAGGCAGATTCCGGCCATGTGCGGTGCTTCCAGAAATGGACCTTGGTAAAATCGCGATAACGAGGTTCTGCAAAAGAGGTGAGTACGGGATGTCGGGTATTCAGTTCCTCTATAAGCTGGTATTGACCCGCTGCCGTTTTGGGTTTTTCCAGAACAGGCAGGGGTTCACTCTTTAGGTTGGCAAGTTGCTGCAGCCCCCCCAGGTCGTTCTCATCGTTGAGAATGTATAATAGTTTGCGACCTGCCGCGAGGTATTGCTTCAGTGGTTCGAGGTTAACCTCGGCAATCGGGCTTTCCGCAATTGCAAGCTGTACATCGGTTGCGCGGAAATCCTCCGGTTTGGGTAGTTGGCTGAAAGCAGTGACCTTGGGAAGGAGAAACCTCGAGGGTTGAAAGACTTTTTGCAGATAGAATAGGGAGCCTTGCGGGCCGTTTTCCGGTTGATTTGCCACGTAGACGATATTGATCGGGCGAGGCCGTTGGGGTGCGATGTGAAGGCGGTTGTCGAACTCTTCTTCATCGCCGGAAAGAAGGAGCACAGATGCGCCTGGGCCTGGTTTAGCCGGAGCCCGGACCACGCGGCTTCTCCCGGCGGGAACGTAGATTTCCGCTTCACCTCCATTGCCCTGCCATGCAAGTGTGAATTTATCGGTTTCTGAGTCTGCGGCGTTCCATATGCGTACTTGTGTCCGGTTTTTTTTCATGTCATTTGCATCTTCGCTGGATGCGGCAAGGAGTAGTCCGGCGTTGGAGGTCGCATCCGCTTCAACAGGTTCAAGGGCGACGGTTACATTTTCCGGCCAATGGAAGGTATTCAGTTCTTCAAGGACAGAGCCTTGCTGCAAGTCACTCAGGAGAAGAATTTTACCTCCATTTGATGCATCTATGCCTTCACGGGCCTCGTCTTCTGTTATCGCTTCAACCGCAGCAACAAGTGCCGTGCCGAGTTGGGATCCTCCCCAATCTGGATTTGCGCCAGCCAGTCTTTGCATGACCAGTTCATCGCGTTTTTCCTTTGTGATTCCAGTGGTTTCGGGGTAGTCAACCAAGCGATGGACTTTATTACTGAAGGTCATCACAGCCAACCGGTCCTTGTTGGACAGGCTTTCCAGGGTTTCAGAAACACGTTGGCGAATGGTTTCCTGCATGCCTTCCCTGCGCATTGAGGCGCTTGTATCCACTAGAAGCACGGTTCGTTGCCCGGGTTCTCCGCCTGGGTGCTGGCTTTTAAAGGGAAGAAATGGACGTGTGAAGCAAAGGGCCAGAAGGAGGAAAGCGAGGCAGCGAAGTATCAGTAGAAGCAGGTTCTCGAGTCGGCTTCGGGTTTTTATCCGTGGCGGAGAGGCTTCAAGGAACATCAACGAACTGAATGCCGTCTTTTCGTCAGGACGTTGTCTCCGGCGGTGCAGAATGATGGGCAATACGATCGCTGCAGCACCAAGGAGGTAGAGTGGGAAAAGTAGACTCAAGTTTTAATTAAAAGTGTGGAGAGTGGATTTATGCAGGTTGGCGGGCGCGAGTCATGCGACTTCGTCGGCCCCGATTACGAAGGAATTCCATCAGGGCCAATTCAAGCGGTTGGTCTGAGGGGAGTAGTTGGTGCTGAATTCCGTGGGTTGCGCATATCTTTCGGATGCCATCCAGATGGGCCTCGAGTTTTTCGCGGTAGCGTGGTGCTGCCTGCTTCGGGTCGATGAAGAGATCTTTGTCGGTTTCCATGTCTTGAAGGAGGCGAGGCCCCTCTAGTTTTAATTCCAGTTCGGATCGGTCCAGGATTTGGAAGATGAGGAGTTCGTGACCTCTTGCCCGCAGGTGTCCGAGGTGTTTATCCAGTTCGTCCAACGGAGCCAGTAGGTCTGAGATCAAAACCACCACACCTCGGCGCTTCAGAATTTGTGCCATGTGTTGCAGTGGCGATACGAGATCTGTCCGTGTTCCTTGAGGGGCACCTTCAAGAGCTAGCATTAGCTGTCGGAAATGGCCGGGACGATTCCGGGCGGGCAGATAGTCCGTTATCTTGGCGTCAAATGTGGCTAATCCGACGGCATCGCCTTGCTTATTGAGAAAATAGGCAAGCGTGGCAGCAAGCGTGGCACCGTAGTCTGCTTTGGTATAGCCACCGGGACCATATGCCATGGAGCGACTGTGGTCCAAAAGAAAGTGGCATCGGAGATTGGTCTCATCCTCAAATTTTTTAATGTAAAATCGGTCGCTACGTGCATATAGCCTCCAGTCAAGATAGCGGGTATCCTCGCCGGGGATGTATTGGCGATATTCCGTAAATTCTGCAGAGAAGCCGTGGTAGGGGCTACGATGGATTCCTCTAAGGAAGCCTTCGACAACAATTTTCGCTCGGAACTCAAGTGAGCGAATGCGCATGAGGGCAGCGGGGTCGATGAGCTCTGACTTGGCGGCCATTAAAGAGAGTTCCCGTCCCGTGCTTCAGGAAAATTGTTACAGATTGGCTTCAAGGAGCTTGTCGACAACACTTTCCACTGTGATGCCCTCGGCCTCGGCACGATAGTTGATGAGAATACGATGACGCAGGACAGGCTTGGCCAGTGTGCGAATGTCATCAGGGACAACGTGCGTCCGACCATCCATCAATGCCCGTGCTTTCCCTCCAAGGACGAGGTTCTGTGCCGCTCGCAGACCGGCACCCCAGCTGATCCATTCGTTTATGAAATCTGGCGCATTTTCTGTTTGCGGCCGGGACGAAGCCGCCAGGCGAACGGCATAGCGTACCACCTCCTCGGCAATGGGAACCTGGCGGACCACCCTTTGGAATGCTTGAATCTGTTCTCCATTGAAAATTGGCTGGATGGGTTGGGGATCGCCCGCGGTGGTTTGGGCGACGACAGCGACCTCGTCATTCTCAGGCAGGTAATCCACCACCAGATTAAACATGAAACGGTCAAGCTGAGCCTCCGGCAGGGGATAGGTCCCTTCCATTTCAATGGGGTTCTGGGTGGCAAATACATAGAAGGGTTCGGGTAGATTGTGAGTCCTGCCAGCAGCGGTTACATGATGCTCCTGCATCGCTTCCAGAAGAGCTGCCTGTGTTTTTGGCGGAGTTCGGTTGATTTCATCAGCCAGAACCATGTTGGCGAATATCGGGCCCTTCACAAAAGACATTTTGCGACCGGTGTCAGTTTCCTCGAGAATTTCGCTTCCGGTGACATCTGCCGGCATTAGGTCGGGAGTGAACTGGATGCGCTGGAAACTTAGGTTGAAAAGTTGGGACAGGGATTGCACCAGCAATGTTTTGGCCAGGCCAGGAGCCCCGGTTAGGAGGCAATGCCCGCCGGAGAACACGGCAAGCAGCAGGTGGTCAACCACGGATTCCTGCCCGATGATGACTTTGTTGAGTTCCGTTTTGAGTTTTGCTCGGGCCTCGCGCAATTCTTCAACGGCCTCGCGTTCGCTTTCGTAGGTATCAGTCATTATTTAAATGGTGTTATTGGCTGTGGTATGACTAGTGGGTCATGGCGTAGAAGACGATGTTTATACCCATTGGGTAGGCATACTTTTCTGAAAACTCCTTGAAGTACCAGTGGTTTTCTCCCTCCCGTTCCCATCCATCCCCAAGGTCCGTATTATGGCACACGATGGCCATCATTCGCCCCTTGTCATCAAAAACTGCCTTGTAGTGTACTTCACGACCATCCTCACCCCGTTCCCATGTTATCCCATATGGTCTACCTTGCAGTGCGATCTGGATCGCAGGAACCTGAGGCTTTTCCTTGAGGTCAAAGACACAATGGAATATTGGGTGCTTAAGGTCCAGCTCAATGAGTTTTCGTTTTGGAAAAACCTTTTTGAACTCGAATTCAAAATTATCAAATTCCTGTGAACCCCAGAAGTCATCCACCATTAAAAAGCCGCCGTTGAGCAGGTATTTTCGAAGGGCCTTTACCTCATCGCCAGTTAGCTCAATGTGTCCGGGTTCTATCATGTACAGGAAGGGATAGTTTACGAGCTCCTTGTCCGTGAGCTCCAGTATCTTGCCATTCGGGTCCACTTGGAGAGAGGTGAGCTGCTGAAGCCTATAGCTAAAGTTGAGGTCACTGTCCGGATAGTCAGTGGCCCACTTGCCATGTCGGCCATTCCATGATGCATATTTGACGCGCGCAAAAGTGAAGACATCGTGCCCGAACTGCTTATTGACCTTCCAGTCGGGTACACCATTACGTTCATATTGTGGGTTGGATAGAAATGGTTGGGAGGATAGTAGACTGGGAACTAGAATAAGGCAGAGGTATTTAAACACCTTGCCGGACAGTTGAATACTTTCAGTTATCTTCCTCAACGAAAGTAACGGGCTGCTTCTTTTCGCCAAGGCTGTTGAGGGTTCACTAAATAGCTCAATTTGTCTTTTAGATTGGATCATACGTGCTGTTGATTACAAATATGGGGAGTCTTCACTCATTTCCATTTTTCTCAGGAAATTCCAGCAAAAGTTTGTGGGCTGCTCGAAACCTTGGCGCCTCTTCAAGTGCTTGTAGGATTTGTTTGCGTGCAGCCTTTGGGTCTTTGTTTTTTAATAGTCTACCCAGACGAAAGTGCACATCTGCGGGATCGGTCGGATCAAGTTCCAGCAGATTCTGGTAGGCCTTAATGGCGTCCAAGGTTTTATTCTGCTTCTCACAGGATCGACCCAGATTCTTGTGTGGGTCAGGTACCAGTGGATTCACTTCCAGAAAACTGCGGGCACTGCGCTCCACCAATGGCCAGTCCTTCTTTTGTATGCCGAGCTCCATCATCCTGTTATATATGTCGACTGCATCGCTGGATCGCTTTGCCACACGCTGGAGGGTTGCCAGTTCATTGGTGGGGTCATTCAGTTTTCTGTAAGCCTCGGCCAGAAGAATGTAGGCATTTTCTTTGGCATCGCGTTGATCGGGATTCAACTCGATCCACCGTTCAAGGATCGGGAGTGCCTCAGCCCAACTATTGTCTTTAAAAAGCTGGGTAACGTTTTTACTGAGTGTAAAGAGACTGTCAGGATGGTCATTCATCCAGTTGGACAGGGCTTCGTTATCCTTCATTATTTCTAAACCTGGAGTTTCGGGGTCCATCTTTTCTGCATATTGACCTGCCAGTTTTTCAGCATATTTCTGGAACTCAGAGTCAATCTTCTCCATATGGGCAGTGTGATTTTCTATTGCTTGATTGATATTCACGCCTGCACCAAGGTCTGTTAGAATATTTTTTATAGAGCTCAAACCGTAGCGTTCCTCGATAAAATTGACGACCAAGGCTGATTCATAGTAGGCAAACATCATGTACACTGGGTTTGGTGCCTTCATGAATGCTGCAGTCAACTGGCTTACAGGTGTCAGTTCGCCTCGTTTAATGATTTCTTGATAGCGTCGGTCCATATGCTGGCCCCATGCCGGGTTGCGTTTCATTTCCTCGTGCACGGAAATGCCTTCACTGAGCCACCGGGGAATACGGTTTCCAGTCAGGCTAAGTGTCACAACGTGGCAATATTCATGCCAGAGAATGGCCTTCCAGTTGTGTCGGCCACCAACTGCGATTGAGGCTGGGCTATTTGCCGTAATGAGACTTCCAAAGCATACACCAAGGTAGCCAGCACCTCCCGGCATTCCAAAGGTTCGTACTGCAAAGTCTTCTTGTTCTGGGAAGATTTCCACTACGGTGCGCGCCTTTGAAATGAGTCCGTATTTTGTGTTAAGGACACTTCGCGCCTCCATGAGGAGTTCCTCCACTTCCGTCCCATAGATTTCCGCTTCTTTCTTTTCCATACGAATGACAAAGTGCTCGTTCTCTATTATCGCAAATTTTGCAATATTCTCTTCAAGGTTGGTGAGATTGAATGCTGTTACGTTATAGGCATCTACCTCGTTTACCTCCCTGGCAAGTTTCCATCCCTCGTTTTCCTTGCCTAGACGCAGGAGGTCTTGTGAAAGCTGCACCTTGGCAGGAAGAAATTCAGGGTCCATTTCGAGGGCCTTGCGCTGATAGCCCGATCCCTCCTTGAATAAATACTTTTGTGAAAGCTTTCGCCCTATGAAATAATCCACACGTGGCCCCTTTGGCCTGTTCGCCAATGCTATTTTCCTTAATTCCTTTGCTGATGCAGTATCGTGCCGCAGTTCTGCCAGTAGTGCAAAGCAGGCCCATGCATGCTCATTTCGTGGGTTGGTATCCAGAATGGTATCTGCTTCTTGGGCTGCGGCTGCAAATTGTTCTGCATCCACCAGGTGCTCGGCCAACAGAATTCGTGCGGGTGCAAGCCTTGGGTTAACTGCCAGTGTTTGTTGTAGAAATGCCAGCATCCTGTTCCGATCCTCGTGGAAATATGCCCGGGCCATGCCCAGCATTAGGGCAGGTTCCTCCGGGAATCTTTTTAATCCCTTTTCGAACTGTGTTTTTGCCAGACCGAAGTCCTCCTTAAGCAAAGCCAGTTCCCCGGATGCAATATATGCATCGATGCAGTTGGGGTCCGATTTAATTGCCTCGTCATAAAAGTTCTCCAGTACCATTCGGGGCTCCGCACCCAGCTTTAGTAGGGTGCGACCCAGTATTACCAGATCAGGGGGATTCCAGAAGTTGATGTGGAAATTACCTCCAAGTCTATATATGCGATCCAACTGAGCCCGTGCCTGCTCCACATCTCCATTGTGGATGTAAATTTCATGTGTGAGCCAAATTGAGCGCAAACTGAAAGAGTGCCGTCGCAACCCCGTCCCCATCTCTTCCAAAGCTGGCTTATATTGCCCCAATGCGAGTTGCGAATGACCCTTAATCAAGTCCCACTCGACTCCCGTTCCCCCGTCGCCCCGGGCTTTTTGTATCTGCGTTAGGCAGGTTTCGTATTCACCTGAAAGGAACAACTGCTGGACATCCTCCAGTACCACTTCGGCATCAACCCTCGATAAAAAAAGCCAAAATAGAAAAAATAGTTGTGTTAATTGGCATTTCATCTGTTGAGTTCAGTACAAACTCAACGTGCGCAGGTTCCCTGTAAATGACAAACTAAACCTGCCTCGGAAATCAACCTTTCCTTCCACCCTTTGTTCCTGATGGCTGCCCGGCAGGGATTCGAACCCCGACAAACAGAACCAGAATCTGTCGTGCTACCGTTACACCACCGGGCAAAATATGGGGCCTTAAAAGCAGGAAATCCTCAATTGAGGCAAGAGTAATTTGACCTGCGTTATGGGTCTTGATTAATAAAGAAAAAGTCCTCCCGAAAACGGAAGGACTTTTCTGGAAATATTAATTCAGTCGGTGGTGCTACTGGTCTGCATCCGGGTTGACACACTTGGGACCCTTTAGAGGGTCTCCGGTGCTGAAAATTTGTTCAAATTCCTCAGCAGTGGCGTTGAGATCTATCCAGTCCTCCATTTCCTCTGGGAGATCGGTATCCGGGTAGATGGCTTCCACTGGACATTCATCAACACAGGCATTACAGTCAATGCAGGTGTCCGGGTTTATATAAAGTCGGTCGGGCGTTTCGTGGAAAGCGTCCACTGGACAAACCCCGACACAGGTGGTGAATTTACAGTCAACACACGCTTCAGTTACTACGTAAGCCATGGTGTTATTTTTTGGTTTTTGGAATAATAATAAAGAGTGTTAAATCATGGAATTTTCAATATAAGGGTCAATGCAAAACGCCCATGCACTGCATGAGAAGGATTGCATTCACATGGCATGGTCATTCAAGGTTGACTCCAGAGACGCAAGACCTTGAGAAAGAAGTACTCCAGTGCGGTAATGTCTTTTAGGTTGAGGCGTAGGAGACCCGGCAACTCTTCCAGTGTTTCCACTGATTGCACAAGTTTCTGGGTTCGACTCGCTGTGTTTCCCAAACTACTATTCAATGCATAATCGCGTGTAGCCTGCTCAACTTCTTTTAATAATTCCAAGAGGGTGCCACGAAGAATACGGGACTCTAGGGCATCCTTTTCATCTTTTTCAGTATGTCCTTTGATTTTTTCAGATTCCTCGGAGATTCTTTCTTTGGTCAGTTTCTTCTGGATGGTCTCAAATTGTTGTAGGAGTCCATAAAGTCCGAACATGGCATTGCTTACCGCGGGTTTTCCGCCAGATCTAAGTCCGGAGAGACTGTTCAACCATGCATGGTAGTCCGTTTTCCATTTTTTCCATGCCTCATCTGATACGCCACTGTCAAATGCAGGAACATTGAACCGGAAGCAGCGGCTTCGGATTGTGGGAAGCACATCGTACTGGCTAGTGCTGAGTAGGATGATGAAAGTTCCTTCAGGTGGTTCCTCCAGGCTTTTGAGGAAAGCGTTTGCACCAGATAAATTAAAACGGTCTGCTTCATGTATGATGGCTACCTTATTGCCCCCTTGGTTGGACGTTTGATAAACCTGACGAATTAACTCCCGGGTTGCATCCACATTAATGAGACGCATCTTTTTTCCGGGTCGCAGATGGAAGAGGTCGGGGTGATTCAAGGGATGGTTTGCAGGATTCTCCCCTGAAATTGGTTTTAACAAATCCCCCGCCAGCACCATCGCCTCGCGCTCGAGTGTTTGCAAGGATTCACTGTGAAGGAGTATGCCGTGGGCCAGTCGTTCCTCCTTTACCGCCTGCCGCAGGACTTGCAGGGAACGGGATTCGCCGTTTTCACTCACAAGTCAAACCGGTCTTTTACGTATTCCCAGATCTCATCCTCAATTAGCTTGCGATCCTGTGTGCCGTCAATGATATGGAACCGCTCCGGCATGGATTCCGCAAGCAAGAGGTAGCCCTTTCGGATTTTGTCGTAGAATTCTATGTTTTCCCGCTCAAACCGGTCTGGTGGGCCGGCGTGGCGATCGGCCACGCGTTGCATGCTGAGATCCGCAGGCACATCCAGAATGAATGTCAGGTCGGGCATGATGTCGCCAACAGCAAAGTCGTTGATGGACTGAATGGGGTCCTCTGAAACTTGACGCGCCACACCCTGATAAATTGTTGTCGAGTCAAGGAATCGGTCACAGAGGATAATCCGTCCATCATCAATTTCAGGAAGAATTACTTCACGCACAAGCTGGGCACGTGCAGCAGCGAATAGCAGTAATTCCGTTTCAGGAAACATCTTAATCCCCTCCTTTGCAAATTTGAGCAGGTGTCGGATTTCTTCGCCTATATCCGTACCTCCTGGTTCGCGGGTAACCACGACATGATGACCGGCGTCCTCAATGTGGGTTTCCAGTCGGTGAATTTGCGTGGTCTTGCCACAACCTTCAGACCCCTCGAAAGAGATCATGAGCCCTTGTTTCTGATTCTTTTCTATTTCTTCAGCCATTTCCTTTCAGTTTTGCCGAATATATGCGTCAATTTCAACCCAAGAAGGATTAGACTTTGCAGAAAGTTGACATTCTGCAGCTGCAACGGCGATTGGAAACCGGCATTCATGCCTTATGTCAATAAGGCCTGTCGCGCAGAAGGTTGTAAAAAATACATCGGGTATTTTGCCTGGCTCCTTTTCCGTATTTATATTTCGACCATCCTGCGTCAGGATGTCTTTTTCAGTTGCGATGCCATAAGTGCCATCAGATAAAAATACTCCACAACTGCCCGTCCCAAAGTGTTCGCGCACACTTCGCAGGTTGTGCTCCATATGGCTTTGCCCTTCACCACCAATTATCTCAACTGCTGAGTTCAACGTGGTTCCCGAAAACCCCATGGCAACTTCTCCATGGGCCTGTAGCCTTCGAGCAACCTCCATTGCCTTCGCCATTGGCCCACCTTCCAGCTTTGGTATCCTGGACAGATCAACCAGAAAGTGTCTCTTATCCCGCGGGAACGCATTAGGTAGAACCTTTTCAAGAAGGGCAAAACCCCAGTCTGCGAGATTCTCCAGCCCGCTTTCTCCTGACAGCACAACCCAGTCCGCCCTTGAAAATGCATCCAGAAACCGTCCTTCCCCCATCCCCTCAAAAATTGTCTCTAATCGCGATTCCCTTCCCATCGCTTCAATTTCCAGTCTTTGTCCTCCCAGTCCTTTAAATATTTCCGCATGGGTTGATTCGCTACCTGCCATTACTCGCAGGTCACGCATCCTTCCTGATTTTATTCCCAGTTCGTCCAGCGCCATTTGTTGCAGTTTCTTGCTCATTTTTTGGTATTGAATAGGATTCCTTGGCATGTGTCAAAAGCAGAGGGTAGGGGACGGGATTCTGGCTCCATTGAAAAAACCTTGAACAAATGGTTCCTATTCATATCAAATTACCTTGCCTAATGATGACAATGAAGGAGACATGGACTTGGTAATCCCTTTTACATGGGGATTCGTTACCCCCCCAATTGCAAACGCATGGCTGGCGCTCAAGGAGTCCAGTGGAGTTGGTTGGGCTATTATAGGAATACTTGCTGTGGCCAGTATATTTACATGGACCATCATTTTCAGCAAATGGATGGAACTGCGTAAGATTCGCAAGCTCAACCTGATTCTTGAGAAAAAACTTCACCCCAACAGTTGCAACAGTCTGCTGAGCCTGACTGAAAATTCATTTGGCGGTCATCGAAGTCATTATCAGCAATTATTGCTGAACGCCCTTAAGGCCTTTTTCCGTCAGGAGTTTGGTAGCAACTATCACGAAGATGACGAGGCCACTTATGCTCAGCGCATGAATCATTCTGAAAGCGCACTCCGGCGGGCGGTTGCCAACCGCACTGAGGAGTACGAAAAGAACATGGTTTTCCTTAGTATCATAGTCACATCAGCTCCTTTTATTGGCCTTCTTGGTACTGTGTGGGGTGTCATGGATGCTTTTGGTGCCATTGGTTTAAGCGGTGGGGGTTCCATCAAGGATCTGGCGCCCGGTGTCTCGTCAGCATTGCTTACAACAGTCGGTGGACTGGTTGTCGCCATACCTTCAGTGGTCGGTTACAACATTCTTCTTGATCGCGTGCGAGGTCTCACGATCGAGATAGAGAATTTTGCAAGTCTGATTGCGGACCGCTTCGAGCTCGACTGGCTCAAGGTACAACCCGGCAACGAGTCTGCACAATATTCTGATGAATAGCCTTCCATGAGCCAGTCGGTCCATCGTCCCCGCCGATCCGCCCCCCGGAGTTTCGGGCGTCGCAAGACTTTTAGCCGTGTTTCTGAGATCAATGTTACTCCTCTCATCGACCTCGCCTTTGCCCTTCTCATAATATTCATGATTGCGGCGCCAATGATGGAGCAGAGCATTCGTATTGATCTTCCAGAGCAAAGTAGTGAATCACCCCCTCCTCCCAAGGACGTGGAGTTTCGTACCATCTCAATTGATCAGGATGGTCTCTACTACTGGGACAAGGAGAAAGTCGATTTTGATACCCTCAAGTCCCGTATCCAGACGATTGCGAGAGAACCGGACCCCCCGGCACTGAGTATTCGTGGCGATGCCAACTTGAAATACCAGAAGGTCATTGACGTCATTGACTATGTCAAGGGCCAGAAACTCACGAAGATCAGTCTTGGTACTCGCCAGGACTGATTTGTCTTTCAACCCTGATCATGCAATCCTCCAATACCTACAGCAACCCACGCGCCAGCCTGACCACGGCGCTCATACTGCACCTGATCCTGTTTCTTTGCGCCGGTTTTCTGGCCATTCCCAAGAAGGAAAAGGAACCTGAGCACCTCTTTGAACTTGTTTCTCCACCATCAGAAACACCTGTCCCTGAACCCGAGCCTACCCCCCCCCCAGCGCCTGAACCGCCTGCGCCCAAACCTATTCCTGAGCCTGAACCCGCTCCTCCTCCAACTCCTGAACCGGTCATCCCAAAGCCCGAACCCGAGCCTACCCCTCCGTTGCCTCCTAAGCCAGAACCCAAACCGCCGGAACCCCCGGTCATCCATAAACCCAAGAAGAAAGATCCACCCCAACGGCTCACCCCTCCGATTTTGAAGAAACCTCCTGTGTTACAGACCCGCAAACCATCACCTCCAAGGAAGGTGCAAAGCCCCCGGTTGCCCTTGGTAAAGGTATCTCTTCCGGCCCAGAGGGTTCAGGCTCCTGTATCCCGGCCCCCGATTATTAGCCCCCCTGTTTCCCCTGCGGTAAAGGATAACTATCTACAGAGCTTTTATGGCATCCTGCAGCGTTATTGGAAACGCCCGTCGGATGGCTTTCTTGCAAACAAACCGGTCGAGATTCGTTTTACTGTCAACCACAATGGTAGCCTTCGCTCTTTCAGCTTGATAAAGCGCTCCGGTGATGCCCAACTCGATAATTCAATTCTTCAGGCCCTTACTACAATGCGCAGTCGTGGAGTGGTCGTTCCACCGCCCGGTGGCCGTTCTGGAACCTATGAGATTACAGTTAAGCCCGGTTGAGCCATTCGTTTCTCTTCCAAATTGGGATTGACAGACCAAGTCGCCTTTAGCAAATTCTCCGCCCTCCTTTGAGAATGGGGCCGTAGCTCAGTTGGAAGAGCGCCACAATGGCATTGTGGAGGTCGACGGTTCGATCCCGTTCGGCTCCACCATTCCAAATAAAAGGATAATGAGAGATTTCGTGAAGATCCCTTCGGTGAGTCATTGCAGACAAGTCAATTGACAGGGGTGGTCGTATGGATTGATGCGTCTCATTCA
Source organism: Opitutia bacterium (assembly GCA_018668635.1). GTDB lineage: Bacteria > Verrucomicrobiota > Verrucomicrobiia > Opitutales > JABJCN01 > JABJCN01. The sequence continues at coordinate 39,696 of JABJCN010000076.1, read as the reverse complement.
AGGATTTCCAAGTCTTCCATTCACGTTGTGCCATCCTATTGGGCATCATTTAAATCAATTGCCATTTGGGTCGCCTACTTCCAGTCAGAAATTTTGCAATCATCACTTCTTGGTAAATTATTTTCTTATTCCTGAATAAATTTGGCTTTCCCGCCTATTTAACTTTTATGAGCCAAAGCTTATAATCAATGGAAATTTGGATCAAACGAGATGGCAATGGGTTTGGTCCATACACACTGACCGAGGAACTGGGACCGTACTCCTTGGAAGATGTGGAGGCGCTTCTTTCCAGTGGTGAACTCGAACTGGAGGATGGAGCGTGGTTTGATGGATGTGATGACTATTTAATTGTGGGCGACATCCCGGATTTAACTTTACCTGCGAAGGTGAACCGCAAGAAACCCAGTAGAAAAAGAGCTGCAATAATTATCGCTTTAGTTCTGGTGGCATGTGTTATCATTTTAATCACGGCATTCCTGTCAGGTTGGGTGGGGAAGAAAACTGCCGAGCAGAAACTAAAGGGCTCGGTAGGTTTGGTCGCCAAGGCAGAGTACGCCTCCGAAATACAGGTCCGAGGTAATCTGGGTTACCTGCCCAATGAAGATAACCCTCACACCGGGTGGATCAAGAAACTCTATGATGGTGGAGAACAGGTTAAGTTCCTTCTGCAGTTGACCGACGGGAAACCCACGGAGTTGCGGGCTTGGTACAAGAATGGCAATCCTTGCGGAATCTGCGGATTGTCAACGAAGGCGGATACACTTGGGGATGTTCTCGAAGCCATCACCGCGATCAAGGTCCCGGATGAGAACTTGACCGGGGAATTCAACCAGTTTCTTCACGGGAATGTAGTTTGCTGGTATAAAAACGGGCAACGGTCGAGGGAAAGCCAATGCAGGGATGGCAAGAAGGACGGCCCTTATACCAGTTGGCATGAGAACGGGCAGAAATTTATGGAAGGCACCTTCAAGGACGGCAAACTGGATGGTGGCCAGCGAACTTGGTGGCACGAAAATGGGCAGAGAGAGGTGGAATACAGGAAGGATGGTCTTTATACTGAATGGTACGAGAACGGGCAGAAGAAGGAGGAAGGCCGTTATTCACTATACAGGGATGGAAAGCTTCTGCCTCAGCAACAGCAGGTACGGGACGGGTTATGGATTAAATACAACGAAGACGGGATGGAAAAGGCCCGTACCAACTACAGGAACGGTCTAATGAATGGTCAATACATCGAGTGGCATGATACGGGGCAGAAGCGATTTAAGGGAACCTACAAGAATGGCGAGGAAGACGGCTTGCGGATTTCCTACAACGAAGATGGAATGGAAGAGTCTCGCACACACTTCAAGGATGGTGTGGAAGTCCAGGAATAATCTTAATCATGGCATTGCGGAGGTCGACGGTTCGATCTCGATCGGCTCCACCATTCCAGAGAGAAACCACAGAGGGCTTGCTTTATCTCGGCATTGGGATTTCCACCTCCACGTCTTCTTCATAGTCGACGCCTTCGATGCCGAAGCCAAAGAGACGGAGGAAATCAGCCTGGTAGCCATCAAAGTCTGCATATTCGGATAGGGTATCCGTGTTGATGCGGACCCAGTGTCCGGCTACCTCCTGCTGAATATTTGGGAGCATTTCCCAGTCATCCAGCCGTATGCGTCCGTCCTTGTCGGTTGGGATGTCGTCTTCTGAAAGGAAATCCCTGTACAGCCGATCCATCTGTTCGATGCAGCCCTCATGGTTGCCGGCGGCTTTCATGATCTTGAAGAGAATGGAAATGTAGAGCGGTACAACGGGGATGGCTGAACTGGCCTGTGTGACCACGGCCTTGTTAACAGATACCAATGCACGGCCGCCGAGCGATGAAAGGCTTTCAGTGATGGTCCTGGCTGCGCGGTCGAGGTCAGCTTTGGCACGTCCGATGGTTCCGTTCGTGTAGATGGGCCAGGTGACCTCCGGCCCGATGTAGGAATAGGCCAGGGTCTGTACCCCCTCTGCAAGAACCCCCGCACCAGAGAGGGCATTCATCCACCGCTCCCAATCTTCTCCGCCCATGACCTTGGTGGTGTGCAGTATGTCTTCCTCGCTGGCGGGATCAATCGAGACGATGTCGACCACTTTTTTGTCCGTATCCAGGTTCTTGTTCTCAAAGCTTTCGCCGATGGGCTTGAGGGATGCCTTCCATGTCTCCCCGGTTTCGGGGTCGGTCCTGCGTGGGGATGCGAGGCTGTATATCACCTGGTCAACCTGCCCGATTGTATCCTTGATTTCCTGGATTGTCTGCTCTTTCAATTCGTTAGAGAAGGCGTCTCCGTTTAGGCTTTTAGATACCAATCCGGCATCACGGGCTGCCTGATCCAACGCCGCTGCATTGTACCATCCGGGACTGGCTGTTCGACCTTTTCCGGATGGCCTTTCAAAAAATACCCCAATTGTATCCGCGCCACACCCAAAGGCTGCGGCGATCCGGGAAGATAGGCCATACCCGGTGGAGGACCCGATGACGAGGACCCTCTTGGGGCCGCCCTCAACAGAGCCTCTTGATTTGACGTACTCGATTTGCTGGCGCACATTCTCGGCGCAGCCAACCGGATGCGATGTTATACAGAAAAAGGAACGGACTCTTGGTTTAACTACCATGGTGCTTGGTTTTATTGAAAAGTATCTACGAAAGGCAAGAACCGGAATTATTTTTTGCCGAGGCAGAATAGCATCTCCTGGAGTTTGCCTCCATTCCTTAGGGCGATTCTTTGGAAGATTTGACTGTCGCAGATGACGGGTGAGGCGAATACTGCATTGCCGAGTTTATTCCTGGCCATGATCTCAAACACCTTGGGTGATGCCTTGAATACAAAGAATTCGCCGGTCTCGTTGACTGCATATATATTTTCTCCCACGAGTGTGGGTGATGCACTGAAGGTCCCGCCAAGTCGATCTTTCCACATTTGCTCTCCGGTGGCACTGTTCCAGCAGATTGCAATCCCGGCATCTGTTACTGCGTAAAGGAAACCGTCCTTCACAATCATTGATGGAACATAGACGCGGATATTGTTTCGCCAGGTAACCTTACCCGAACCGTCCGTCTCTACGGCACTGATGTGGTTCTTTGGATATCCACCGCTTGTAAAGATTCTGTTTCCATCTGTCACTGTGGTGGAAACACATTCCGTGGTGGCTCCTGGAAATTCCCAGAACTTTTTCCCGGATAGGGGATCAAGGCTGGTCACGAGGTCACAACCGGTAAGGATCAACTGGTCGCGTCCATCCATATTAAATACCACGGGGGACGGATAGTTGGGTTTCGTGGGGCGGTCGTTTTTCCAGATGATCTTGCCGTTGGTGCGGTCGAGTGCCGCAATGGCGCCGGCCCTCTTGTTGTCAGCAGCCACAATGAGCAGATGCTTATAGACGAAGGGCGTGGATCCATAGCCCTGATGCACAACGTAGTCGGTGATACGTCTTTGCCAAATAATTTTTCCATCTTTCAGGCCCAATGCCGTTGTCCAGGCTCCATCGCTGTTGGGAAAGTTAAAGAAGACTCGTTCCCCATCACAGGAAAGCGACCCGTTGGCCTGTGACGCCTTCTTGTTGTGTCGCATGAAACCCCCTGAGTGGACATCTGTTTTCCATGACTGCTGTCCGGTGGAACGGTTATAGGCGATGACGGACTGCACCTTTTTTTGCTCATCAGCCGTAAGCAGGATGACCTTGTTTCCAACCACAATCGGTGTGCCGTGACCCCTTCCGGAGACTTTTGCCTTCCAGACTACGTTCCTGGTTGCGCTGAAGTGTATTGGTGGCTTCTGCCCGGGATTGGCTATCCCGTTATGGCTGGGGCCGCGCCAGTTAGGCCAATCGGTATCCGGGAATTTATGGGAGTCATCTCCCTTTGCTATTGAGCTTGCCCGCAAACAAGAAAAGATGGCCAACAGGATTCCTGGGAGCAGGCTGTAGGATATAAATTTCATGTCGTTTAGAAAAGAGGTTTGTTCAACATTTTCAATCCTTCCTTGTAAAACGTCTCTGCATCACGAGGATGCCGCTCTGATAATTCTATGAACTTTGGAGCCATATTTGACTGGGACGGGGTCGTCATTGACTCTGCCGCACAACACGAACGTAGCTGGGAACTTCTGGCCGAAGAGGAAAAGAAACCTCTTCCACCGGACCATTTCGAGCAGGGGTTTGGGAAGGTCAATGCGGTTATCATTCCCGGCATCCTGCAGTGGACTGATGACCCCGAAGAAGTTCTTCGTCTTGCCCTTCGTAAGGAGCAACTCTACCGAGACCTCCTGCGTGAAAATCCCATTAAGGAGCTTCCCGGTGTGCGCAATCTTCTCACTGCCTTAAGGGATGCAGGTATTCCCTCAGTGGTTGGTTCGTCCACGCCGCGAAGGAATCTGGAGGTATCCATTGAACTTCTTGGGTTGGAGGGTTTTTTTCATGACCTGGTTTCCTCGGATGATGTTACCAATGGGAAACCGGACCCCGAGGTTTTCCTGAAGGCTGCCGAAAGGATCGACCGCGCTCCCGGACGGTGCGTCGTCTTTGAGGACAGTCTACATGGCATTGAGGCCGGACTTGCCGGCGGCATGAAGGTTGTTGGAGTTGCCACCACCCACAAGGCTGAAAAACTTGCTGCTGCAGACAAGATCGTCCAGCGACTTACTGAAATTACAATTGACGGGTTTTTGCAGCTCGTCGAGTCCTCCACCTGATCAATACTATCATGAATCCCTTGAAATGGAAGCTCCACTGGCAAATCCTTTTATCACTGGCTCTGGCCCTGGTTACCGGAATTGTTCTCAATAATATTGCCCATCCTGCTGAGGGTTCCACTCCAGATTGGCTTGCCGGTACGGAATACGGCATTAGCTTCCTCGGTACTCTTTTCCTGAATGCGCTAAAGATGATTGTGGTACCGTTGGTTGTGACCTCGATCGTGCTTGGCATCATGAACGTTGGGGGGGACAAGGATTTTGGGCGACTGGGACTCAAGACCCTTGGGTTCTATGTCCTGACCGGTTTGCTTGCCGTGATTGTTGGTCTGCTGGTTGTCAACATTTTCCAACCCGGAAAGGTTAATCCGGAAGTTCTCTCCCAGATGCAGTCCCAAGGCGAGGCGGCGGATGCTGACAAGGTTACCGGTGCGATGAAAAATGCTAATCGGGGGAGCAAGGGATTTCTCGAGATTTTTATCAGGATGGTGCCGACAAACATTTTTGCTGCCGCTGCCGAGGGAAAACTGCTGGGCCTCATCTTTTTCAGTATCCTCTTCGGCTTTTTTGCCTCCCGTTTACCGGACAGGATGCGCGACACACAGCTTGCATTCTGGGAAAGCCTGAACACCGCCATTGTTAACCTGACACAGTTTATCATTCGGTTTGCACCAATCGGCGTTTTTGGCCTGGTAACCCCGACCATTCTCAACACGGGTTGGGGATTGTTCAAGGTTATGGTTTGGTTTGCCGTGACGGTCATTGTTGCGCTTGGTATTCATTTTCTCGTCACGTTGCCAATTTTGCTGAGGGTGTTGGGGAAGGTGCAAAATCCATTGAAACATTATCGTGCAATGTCCCCTGCGCTTCTTACTGCCTTCTCCACTGCCTCCTCTTCATCGACCCTGCCTTTAACGATGAGTTGCGTGAACAAGAATGCCGGTGTCTCAAAGAAAATTACCGGGTTCACACTGCCGCTTGGAGCCACCGTCAATATGGATGGTACAGCGCTTTACGAATGCGTGGTCGTCATTTTCCTGGCGCAGTTGTTCCAAGTGCAGATGGACATGGCCATGCAGTTCCAGGTCGTCCTGCTGGCGCTTATGACCTCCATCGGTGTTGCAGGAATTCCTTCTGCGAGCTTGGTTGCCATCATTGTCATCCTGAATGCTGCCGGATTTCCCGAGGAAAGCATTGGTATAGGAATTGGGATCGTCCTCGTTGTTGATCGCGTCCTCGATATGCTTCGCACAGCCGTTAATGTATTTGGCGACAGTTGTGCCGCAGTTGTAATCGGCAAGAGCGAAGGCGAGACCGGTATCCTGGAGTGAGATGGATTTTGAACTTCAATCAGAGTACCAACCACAAGGGGATCAACCCCAGGCGATCGAGGCCCTCGTTCAGTCCCTCAAGTCTGACAAACGGTACCAGACACTTCTCGGTGTTACCGGTTCAGGCAAGACCTTCACGATGGCCAATGTCATCCAGGAACTACAACGTCCGGCACTTATCATCTCCCATAACAAGACTCTTGCCGCCCAGCTTTTCTCTGAATTTAAGGCATTCTTTCCTCAAAATGCCGTTGAGTATTTCGTAAGCTATTACGATTATTACCAACCTGAGGCCTACATTCCTCATTCAGACACCTACATTGAGAAGGATTCCTCGATCAATGAGGAAATTGAACGCCATAGAATCGCAGCAACGAGTTCATTGATAAGTCGTCGGGATGTCATTGTGGTGGCAAGTGTTTCCTGTATCTACGGTCTGGGTTCACCGGAGGACTACCTGGCCATGAAAATTTCCCTGGTAAGTGGTGAGGAAATTGCTCGCGAGACTCTCCTTGAGCGACTGGTGGAAAACCTCTACACCCGCAACGACATTAATTTTACCAGAGGGAACTTTCGAGTTCGGGGTGAGATTGTGGATATCTTTCCTGCCTATATGGAGTCTGCGATTCGTGTTGAGTTCTGGGGAGATGAAATTGAGGCGGTTCTCGAACTGGATGCGCTCACCGGAAAGACAGGCAAGCGCCTTGAGAAATTTGACCTTTATCCCGCCAACCAGTTTATCACCCAGCGTCACAAGCTTGAAAAAGCTATCCATGAAATCCGTGATGAACTGGAGGAGCGCGTTGCTTATTTTGAAAGGAACAACCTGCTCGTTGAGGCCCAACGAATCCGCATGCGCACGGAATACGATCTCGAGATGCTTCGGGAGATGGGCTTTTGTAGTGGCATCGAGAATTATTCAAGCCTTCTTAGTGGCCGTAAGGCCGGTGACCGCCCCTTTTGCCTCATCGATTTTTTTCCTGATGATTTCCTCCTGATCATTGATGAGAGCCATGTTTCTCTCCCGCAGATCGGTGCAATGTACAAGGGGGATCGTTCCCGGAAGGAGAAACTAGTTGAGCATGGCTTCCGTTTGCCTTCCGCCCTTGATAACCGGCCTCTTCGTCCTGAAGAGTTTGAGACGGTTACCGGCCAGACTGTATACGTCTCGGCAACCCCGGCGGCAACCGAGCTACATCGTTCCCCTGTCATTGCCGAGCAGGTCAATCGTCCCACCGGCCTACTTGATCCGGTGATGGAGGTTCGCCCTCTCGCTGGGCAGGTTGAGGACGTTATCGGTGAAATCAAACAGGCCAGTGAAATGGGTGAGCGCACCCTTGTCACCACGCTGACGAAGCGAATGAGTGAGGATCTTGCTTCTTTTCTTCGAGAAGCCGATATTCGTGTTGAATATCTACACTCCGATATCGATGCCATTGAGCGTGTCGAGATTCTCCGCAACCTTCGCCGCGGTAAGTTTGACGTTCTTGTGGGGGTGAACTTGTTGCGTGAAGGGCTTGATCTTCCGGAAGTCGCACTTGTTGCCATTCTTGACGCGGACAAGGAGGGGTTTCTCCGCAGTGCCACCAGCCTCATCCAGACTGCCGGTCGCGCTGCTAGGCATATCGAGGGTCGCGTAATTCTCTATGCAGACAACATGACCGACTCAATTTGCCAGACTCTGGAGGTATCCCGTGCCCGCCGTGAAAAGCAGTTGGCCTTTAATATCGAGAACGGAATTACTCCAACGAGCGTAGTCCGATCCGACCAACTCAGTCTTCACGGCTCAGATAGTGATTCAGACGATGATGACTCCCTTGCCGTGGCAGAGGATTCACCTGAGGATGTCAAGAGCGTGATCTCTCAGCTTGAGTCCGAGATGTTGGCTGCGGCAAACAGTCTGGAATTCGAGAAGGCAGCAATGCTTCGTGACCAGATTGATTATCTCAAGACCGGGGATAAAAAAGAGAATTATCGTCGGGGAAAAAAGTACAAGCAGCGGAAATAGCGATTCCAATTCATTTTAGCAGAACCCAATATTTCTGGTTTGATTGAATTGTCGCCTCGACCGTGAGGCTGAATTATTTTATGAGAATCGAGGTTTGGTATTGTGGTTGTCGGTTTTGGCTCTTTCCATTCTTAAATACAATTCTTAATCCGACTCACTCATGCCCTTGCTTCTTGCCGAACTGACTTGGTCCACCGGATGGTGGATGGCCTGTCTGGTTATTTTTGCAATCTTGGCTGGTGTACTCTGGTGGGGGTATGGAGGAAAAACAGTGAGCGGACAGGTTCGATTTGTTGCCATTGGATTGAAGCTGGGTGGCTTTGCTCTTTTGGTTTTGTGCCTGTTGGAGCCGCTATGGCGGGACCGTAGTGCCAAGCCTGGGGCCAACCAATTTGCCGTGATTGTGGATAATAGTGGTAGTCTGCAGATTCGTGAATCTGCAGATGGACCGACAAGGGGAGAAAACCTGAAGGATTCACTTTTGGCGGGTGTCAGGGAGGGGGGATGGCTGGAGTCATTGGAAAGTTTTTTTCTGGTTCGGCAATATAAGACCGGTGTCCGATTGGGCGGATTGGAAGATTTTTCAGAACTGGATTTTAATTCACCTTCCTCTTCACTTTTCGGATCATTACAAAATCTTCAGAATCGCTTTGAAGGGCGGCCGCTCGCCGGGGTTTTACTTTTCACTGACGGCAGTGCCACGGATCTTGTCGGGGATATTGATTTTTCCACCATGCCGCCTATTTTCCCTGTCCTACCGGGCACAGGGGTAGTGCCGGCAGACCTAGCCATTGGCAGCCTGCAAATTACACAGAGTCAGTTTGAAGACAGTCCTGTTACGATTGAAGGTCAGGTTCTTGCTCAAGGGATGGTTGGTCAGGAGGTTGCGGTGAAGTTATCCAATGACGAGGGCAAGGAAGTCGCTCGTGAAATCCATGTATTTCAAGAGGGGGAGACTTCCTGGGGTGCACGTTTTCGCTTCCGGCCTGAGAAACCTGGCCTTTCATTCTATCGATTGGAAGCGATACAGTTGCCTTCCTCGGGTGAAAAATCAGAAGCCATTCCCGAGGCCACTCTTATCAACAATCACCGGATCGTCGCCGTGGACCGGGGAACCGGTCCGTTTCGAATTCTATATGTTTCTGGACGACCCAACTGGGAGTTTAAATTTTTGCGGCGTGCCTTACAGGAGGATGATGAGCTTGACCTTGTCGGTCTCATCCGAATTGCGAAGAAAGAAGCTAGGTTTGATTTTCGTGGAAGAACCGGAGAGTCAAGTAATCCTTTGTTCCGGGGTTTTGAAAATCAGGAAGATGAAGAGACTGAGCAGTACGACGAATCGGTTCTTATACGGATTAATACTCGGGATGCGAAGGAATTGGTCGGTGGGTTTCCTGAGGAGGCAGAGGAATTATTTGCTTACCATGCCGTGATTGTTGACGACTTGGAGTCGGCTTTTTTCAAGACTTTGCAGCACACGTTGCTTGAAGAGTTTGTAAACAAGCGTGGTGGTGGCTTTATGATGCTTGGTGGTCTAGAATCTTTTGGCGAGGGAGGGTATGCACGTACCCCAATTGGATCGATGTTGCCTGTTTACTTAGATTCTAACGGGGCGGGTCACCCTGCAGAATATCGTTGGAAATTGACTCGTGAGGGCTGGCTGATGCCATGGGCTCGATTACGGTCCAATGAAGTGGAAGAAAGGAAAATCTTGGGGCAGGTGCCATTGTTTCGGGTCCTGAATCTTGCCAATGGGATCAAGCCGGGCGCCGTGACAGTGGCCGGGGTTTCGGAGATGGATGAAGTGGATTCCCAACCAGCCCTGATTGGCCATCGTTTTGGGAAGGGACGGGTCATGGCCTTGACTGTCGGGGATCTTTGGCGCTGGGGGCAGGTCGAGCCTGAGTTGCAGGAGGACATGGCCCAGTTTTGGCGTCAGGCATTGCGCAGACTTGTCGCCGATGTGCCGGAGCGAGTTTCCATTGAGATAAAAAAAGCGGGGACTCATGGAAGTCAGGCGGTTTCACTTGAAGTTCGTGCTGCAGACAAAGAGTTCAATCCATCTGGAAATGTCATGGTCAAGTTATCCGTAACCCACGATGACGGGGACAAGATTGATCTTGATACGGAACCTTCCACAAAGGAAGCAGGGCTTTTTCAGGCATTTTTTCTTCCTCGGGAACCAGGTGCCTATCGTATCCTTGCCGAGGTGCTCAATGAAGATGGTGTCCAGATTGGCAAGGCAGAATCTGGTTGGGTGGCTGATTTCGAGGTAGAAGAATTTCAATCCCTTGAGTTCAACCGGGAATTTCTGGAAACCTTGGCTCGGGAGACCGGAGGTGAGGTTATCACCTTGGATAAGCTTGATGATCTGGTAAAGAGGCTTCCTGATCTGGAGGCACCGGTCATGGAGGTCTGGTCTCGTCCTTTATGGCATAGTCCCTGGGTTTTTCTTTGTGCGCTCGGTCTATTCGGTGCAGAGTGGGTTTTACGCAGAATGAAAGGTCTGCCATGATCCTTGGGCTTCAAAAGATTGGTGTTTGCCATAATCGATCAGGCGCACCGGGTTCATCAATTTTTAGTATCTATGCAACGGTTAAAGTTTTGTTAAAACCTCCTTTTTTTTTGATCCTCGCATTTCTCCTTTTGCCAGTAAACATTTCTGCGGTTCCTGAGGTTTTATTGGTTCTGGGGGCGCCGGGAACCGAGGGCTATGAAAAAAAGTTTTCATCATGGGCCTCATCATGGAAGTCCGCCTGTGCCAAGGGAGGTGCATTGTATTCGGAAATCTCCTTGCCAAAGGAGAACAAGTCATCTCGAGATCAGCTGGAGGAATGGATTTTCACCCGCGTTTCCGGGGAATCCGCCTTATGGATTATACTTGTCGGTCATGGTACCTTTGACGGTAGGAATGCCAGATTCAACCTTCGTGGTCCGGATGTAAGTGCCTCTGATTTTGCCGGTTGGATCAAGCCTGTAAATCGGCCCCTTATATTGGTGAATACAGCATCCTCCAGTGCCCCTTTTATATCAGCGCTGTCGGGGGAGGATCGTGTTATCGTGACGGCAACACGTAGCGGGAGTGAACAGAATTTTGCCAGATTTGGAGAATTTCTATCGTTGAATATTGGCAGCCATGAGGCAGACCTTGACAAGGATGGACAGACGTCCGTTTTGGAGGCGTTTCTTGTTTCGGCCCGTCAAGTCGCCGATTTTTACAAGACAGAGGGACGCCTTGCCACTGAGCACCCTCTGTTGGATGATAATGGTGACCGACTTGGCACTCCTCCTGACTGGTTCCGGGGCATCCGGCCGGTAAAGAGGGCATCGGATGGTTCGCCCGATGGCTATCGGGCGCATCAGTTCCACCTTGTTCTGGGTGAACTCGAAAAACGTATTCCTGCAAAACTCCGCCAGCAGCGCGATACATTGGAGTTGGAAATCTATCGTTTGCGGGATCGAAAAAAGGAATTACCCGAGAACAAATATTATATCGAGCTCGAAGAAATTCTTAGAAAAATCAGTCAGATTTACGAGCAGGCGGATTCATCTTAAATCGCCTCCAGCCAACCTCCTGCTTGTCTCTTTACGATAACACGACCTGCACACCGCGGTTCAAATGCAGGGAATCCTCAGCGGAACCGCCACAAACCGACAACTCAAGGAGACCGTCGCTGTTAAGGATTGCGAGGCGTTCTCCTTCACGGACTGCCGAGTAGTGGTTGACCAATGGAAATTGGTGTGTGCCACATTCAATGGTGAATGTCTCGTTTGGGAGTTCCAGAATGTCCTTCTGGCGGATATTGGATATGGCATTGCCAAACTGGTCAAAGTGAAGGATTTCTCCTGTTGCATGACATTCGTCAAAGGTTGGATTCGGGATGTCCAGTTCCTTAATGTTTGTTGCTGGATGCCCCATTTCCATTGGCCGGGTACCGTTCGCCAGGCAGGCTGCTGCCGGAGCGAATAGAGCAAGTCCGTCAAAGCTCTGATGGGCGTCCCACCACTCGGTTTTTGAGTCCAGATGGTAGATGGCTACAGGATTGAATCGCTTTAGTAACAGGGAGAATATTCCATTGTCCGGTCCAATCAGCCATTGGTTGTTCGCATAGACCAGCAGGGGTTTCCGTTCCGAACCAACACCTGGGTCAACCACCACGACATGAATCGTGCCGTCTGGAAACTGTGGGGCACTTCTTCGAATGCACCACGCAGCTTCAGCTGTGTTCTGTGGTGTTATTTCATGGGTGATATCAACGAGTTGCGCTTCGGAATGCATGGACAGGATTCGTCCTTTCATTGCTCCAACGTAGCCATCCTTGGTCCCGAAGTCTGTGCTCAGTGTGATTAATGCCATAGTACTTTCCTTGTTCTAATTTGATTTAGAGGTATTTATGAAATTTCGAATCGGCCAGCTTATATTTTGATTCCAGACAGGACACCCCTGTTAATCAGATGCGTGTGACAGAGGTGTGGCATTTGTCCGTGGAGTCGGTTACTTTTTTAATCCGGCCAGCATTGGCGAATCTTGTCCCTGGGGAACCTTGAGCTGTGTGAAGGCTGTTCCATACCTTATATACCATCCTCTATACTGATCCAGTTGTCAAATCCGACAGCCGAAAGTTTTAAGAAAAGTGCGTCATAGTCATTGAGCCTCGTACTTATCCCACCATGACTGAGTCGCTGCAGTAGCATGTTCCACGAATTTGCCGAAGGTGTCTTCACAATAATTAAATCCGGCCTTCACCGAGACTTCCGGTCTTTTTTGTTCAGTAAGTATTCGATAGTAGTTGGAACCAAGTTTCTTCGGCACATCAAGTCCACTGCGTCCCTTTTCCCCTCCTCCCTTTTACGGGAACCATAACAGGCTTCCTTATTCTTTTAATCCAAGAAACCCTGCATAAAAATCAATCCATACTTGATTCTTATAAATGACTTGTAACGACTTACGTTTTGACAGGAACATTTCCCATGACCACCTTTACTTTGAATTCAACCGAGGAATTTTGATCATGCAAAAAGTTTTCTGTCTTCCGATTTGTATCTTTATTCTATCCCTTGGTATCGCCCGGGCAGGAGATTGGCCTCAATGGCGTGGACCTGACAGATCCGGAGTTTCCACAGATACAGGATTGTTGCAGAGTTGGCCGGATGGTGGACCAAAACTTCTTTGGGAGGGAGGCGCCGTGGGCGATGGATTTTCAAGCCTGGCAATTAGTGATGGACGAATATTTACAATGGGGGACAAGGCAGGGCAAAGCCATATCTTTGCACTCAAGCAGCAGGGAGGGGCGCTCCTGTGGTCCCTTGACGTGGGAAAGGCCGGCGGCAATTATTCGGGTACACGCTGTACGCCAACGGTGGACGGGAATCTTGTTTATGCATTGGGGCAGTTCGGGGATTTGGTTTGTGCGGATACCAAATCAGGCAAGGAGCGTTGGCGGAAAAACTTGGCCAAGGACTTCGGGGGAAATTCCGGGGGATGGAATTACAGCGAATCAGTCTTGATTGACGGGAATCGATTGATTTGTTCGCCGGGTGGAAATGATGCGACGGCAGTTGCACTCGACAAGCAAACCGGTGCGCTTGTTTGGAAGACCGCCTTGCCTGATGGAGGTCAGTCTCATTATTCCTCATGGGTGGTTTCAAACGCAGCGAAGGTTAAACAATACGTGCGGCTTTTTGCAGGAGGAACATTTGGGATTGCCGCTGCCGATGGGAGATTTTTATGGCGTTACGATAAGCTTGGAAAAAATACGGCCAATATCCCGACACCTATTCCTTTTGATGACTACATCTTTACGGCTGCCGGTTACGGTAAAGGGGGGGCTCTATTGAAATTATCCAGAAATGGTGTGGGAGTCCAAGCCACGGAAATCTATTTTAATAGCGAATTGAAGAACAAGCATGGCGGCATCGTCAAGGTGGGGGACTATATATACGGGGACATGGATGATCGGGGCCGGCCATGGTGTGCCAACGTGATGACAGGAAAAGTAATCTGGCGCCGTGATGGTGATGGTCAGGGTGGGGGTTCCACTTGTGTGACGTATGCTGATGGGCGCCTGTATTTTCGTTATCAAGATGGTATCATGGCGTTGGTGAATTCTTCACCAGACAGCGGTTTTCAGCAAATCAGCTCCTTCAAGATTCCGGATGGGATGAAAAAAAGCTGGTCGCATCCTGTTGTGAATGGTGGGCTTTTATATCTACGGGGTAAGGATAAAATCCTTTGCTATGATGTTCGAGATCCCAGTCGATCAGTCACGTCTGGAAAACGATTATGGAAGGATAACACGGGGAATTTTCAGGTTGAGGCGGTCTTTAAGGGCATACAGGCGGGGAGTGTTATTTTGCAAAAGAATGATGGCCGGGTAATCCGGGTGCCACTAAGCCGTTTGAGTTTGGCGGATCAAGCCTTTCTTCGAGGGAAGTCTCGATAAACCACTGGTTAATTCCCCCTTGAGACAACGCCAGCTAAATTCTGGTGGTATTGGGAATTAAGCGAGTTATTATACTTGGGTATCTTAAACTGAATTAATGAAATCCTGTACTATCTGCGAGAACAGGATCGGATTCTCCCAAGGAACTCTATGAGCTGCCGATGGAATAATTGCATGGGTAATTGTCGGGCATGCTTTTTCTAGGCGACATCCGATTTCGCAACATTTTGAATCTTCGCCTCCGGAGATATAGATTATTGGAGGTGATGAGAGACGGGACAGGACTGGGATAAGGTTTTGCTGGCGACCGCTGGAGAATTTGTCAAATATTCGGGCAACCTGATTGCGGTTGAAATCATTTTCATCCCTGGGTGCAGAATTGGGTCGACCGGCAAAGACGGGTTGGTTGTCCCATTCTCTTGTTAAGTCATTCCAGGGTTTTTTAAGGAACCTTTGTCCCCATTCCTGGTCGACCCGTAGCCGTTTCATCTTTTCCTGTTCATCCGTTAATCCAGGATCTGCCCCCACGATGATGGCCCCTGTCCATAAACATGGTTCCTGCACGATCGCATGAAGAGCCAACCGCCCTCCCAGTGAATATCCAATTATCCATTGTGACTGGTCGGGGTGGACTTGTTTTCCCGAAACTTCTTTACAAAATTGTTCCGCCCACGGCAGGAAGCCGTCTGCTACCTGCTCCCACAAATTCACCATCTCGAGTTCAAAACGTCGCCTGTTTCCGCTGTCCAAAAGGTTCGTGAAAGTATCCTTAAACTGTGTCCAGACTTTGGGTGTCTGAAGGTTGCCATGGAGAAACCAAAGTTTATTTTGCAATGGATATCTGGCTGGACAGGGAGTTAGTTGGACACAACTTGAAACTTATTCTTTCACCGGGTTGCGTCCGATAACGGGAAATTGCTCCAGTTCAATTGAGGAACCGCTAACTGGACGAAAGTCTCCAGCTATAAAAGGGAGGGCCATGCGTGCAATTTCCTCCGGTCTCTGAATAGTGCCTCGGGGGGCAAACTCCTTGGGGATGTTCTCGTGCCAATCTTTGGGAAGGCCTTCGGCGATTTTGCGCTTGTTTTCATTTTGGCTGAGAACCCAGCCAAGATTGAGCTGGTAAAAGCAGATGCCTTTGGTTGAGTGTAGGTGGTCACCAAGGCTTCGTGTCATTGTCAGGAGTGCCCCCTTGGACATGCTGTAGGCAAGGAGGTTGGCTTCTCCGCAGTAGGCATTGATGCTACCAATATTAACCACCACGCCCTGATTGTTGGCAAGGGTGTCGATGGCGGATTTCACGATCAGAAGGGGAGCCCGGGCATTGATTGCCATTGTGCGGTCGAATAGTTCTGCATCGGTCTCGTGAATGGTGGCTCGAGGAATTGTCGCTGCATTGTTAACGATGGCATCAATGCCGCCGAAGGTATCCATCGCTTTTTGGACTAGGGTCTCGGGTGCCCCTGGCTCGGCGAGGTCGCTGATCTGAAGAGCGGCACGCTCACCAAGTTCTTCAAGAATTGCGTGGCCTTCGACTTGCTCAAGACCATGAAGGACGATATTGGCTCCTTCTGCATGGCAGCGTCGAGCCATGGCTTCGCCGATACCGGCAGTGCTGCCGGTGATAAGGACGGTCTTGCCTTCAAGCTTCATTCCGGTGCCTTTATTTTAGGGCGTCCAGAAGCTTCTGGGTTTCCTGGCGGTCTTTTTTATTTTCGGCGAGTTGGCTACGGGCACCTTCTATTACATTGTCAGGTGCCTTGGCCAGAAAAGCTTCATTCGAGAGGCGAGCCGCGGCTGAGATTATAATTTTATCTAGCTTGGCCAGTTCCTTTGTAAGGCGGGCTGTCTCCGCTTCCTTGTCGACCGCAGAACCTAGATCAAGGTGGATGGTCCCGAGTGGAGTGACCGTGGCGGGTGTGGTATCGTCAACATCACGCGGTATGAGATCACAGGCCCCGATTATGCGGAGCAGCTTGTCCTTGTGGGTTTCAAGGATGGCTTGGCTTGCTTCGTCTGACTCGTATTGGAGTGCGACCTTGTTATTGGTGGCCAGGTTGAACTGGGCCTTGAGTGCGCGGACGTTTGTGACTGTTTCCCTAATTTTGGCGATTTCATCCAGAGCCTTCCCATCAAGTTTGATCCCTTTTCCCTCCAGTGCCTGGTTCAGGGATTCCCCATCACCTTGGTCGATGTATTGGATGGATCCCTCACGGGTGGGTTCACTTTCCCAGTTGGGGTTGAAGTGGAGATGGTACCAGAGCTCCTCGGTAATAAAAGGGGTAAAGGGGTGGAGCATGATGAGACTCTGGCGTAGGCAAAGGTCTTGAATGGCGAGGCAGTTTTCCTTCTGGGCAGGGTTCTGGAGCTTGGTTTTGGATACCTCAACATACCAGTCACAAAGGTCGTTCCAGATGAAGGTGTAGAGTGACTGGGCCACCGCGTTGAACTGGAATTCCCCGTAGGCATTGAAGATTCTGTCCTGTGTCCGGATCAACTGGGTCAGGATGGCATGATCGTCAGTGTCGAGATGGCTTGGGTCAATGCGCTCCAAGATGCTTGTTAATGTTGAGTTGTCGCCTAATTCACCGGACATTTGGCGAAATCGGCAAACATTCCAAAGCTTGGTGCAGAAGTTACGGCCGGTCTCAACACGGGTTTCATCAAAACGGATATCGAGCCCGGTGGGTGCGATGCTCATGATGCCAAAGCGGAGTCCATCCGCGCCGTATTTAGCAATAAGGTCGAGTGGGTCAGGTGAATTACCCAATGACTTGGACATCTTTCGTCCCTCGATGTCTCGAATGATACCGGTAAAATATACGTCACGGAAGGGGAGTGCCGCACGCATTTCATCGGTCGTGAGTGGAGAGTTTCCATTATCAGTCCCCGGGATGTGGAACTCAAGCCCTGCCATGATCATGCGGGCAACCCAGAAAAAGATTATGTCTGGACCCGTGACCAATGCCGATGTCGGGTAGAAGGTATTCAACCCCTTTTTCTCCATTTCTTCCTTATCGGGCCACCCCATTGTGGCCAGTGGCCAAAGCCAGGAAGATGCCCATGTATCCAGAACGTCCTCGTCCTGCTCCCAATTTTCTGAATCCTCAGGCCCTTCAACTGACACGTGGATATTCGTCGGATCCTTTCGGTCGGAATCCTTTCTGTACCATACAGGGATACGGTGCCCCCACCAAAGTTGTCGGGAGATACACCAGTCCTTGATGTTGTCGAGCCAGTGGAGGTAGGTCTTGACCCATCTTTCGGGGTGGAAGCGGATGAACTTTTCGCGCACCACAGCCTTGGCCTCTTCAACTCTGGGATAGCGAAGAAACCACTGGTCGGACAGGCGAGGCTCGATGGGGACATCGGCTCGCTCAGAGAACCCTACATTATTTTCATGCTCCTCGATCTCGATGAGATCCCCTTGTTCATCAAGTTTCTTGACGGAGGCCTTGCGGGCGTCAAAGCGGTCCATGTCCCCAAAGTCTGGTCCGGCAGTCTCAGGGTTGATGGTCCCGTCAGGGTTGAGGATGTCAATTACAGGCAGGTCATGACGTTCGCCGATTTCAAAGTCGAGCTTGTCGTGGGCAGGTGTGACCTTGAGCATCCCTGTCCCAAAATCCTTCTCGATGACATCGTCGGCAATGATTGGAATCTCCGCGGGATTGAGTGGCCGGCGGACGTGCTTCCCTTCCAGGTCTGGCCATCGCTCATCTTCAGGGTGGATGGCAATCGCGGAGTCTCCCATGATGGTTTCCGGTCGGGTAGTGGAGACTTGGACGTAGGTGCCGGGTTCTTCCACGATCTCGTAACGAATGGTGTAGAGTTTACTGCTTTGAGGCTTCATTATGACCTCTTCGTCCGAGAGCGCAGTAAGGCTGGACGGGCACCAGTTCACCATGCGGTGCCCCTTGTATATATAACCTTTTTCAAACAGTTTAACAAAGGCGCTGAGAACTGCCTTGGAGTAACTTTCATCCAGGGTGTGCACAGTGCGGTTCCAGTCACACGATGAACCAAGATGTCTAAGTTGCTTGAGTATAATCCCTCCATGTTCCTCCTTCCATTCCCATGCTTTTTCCAGGAATTTCTCACGACCGAGGTCGCGGCGATTGATTCCCTGTTCACGAAGGCTACGTTCGACCTTGGTCTGAGTGGCGATGCCTGCGTGGTCTGTTCCGGGAAGCCATAGGACTGATTTGCCTTCCTGCCGCGCTCGTCGTGCGAGTATATCCTGAATTGTATTATTCAGTACATGCCCCATGGTTAGTATGCCCGTTACATTGGGTGGTGGGATGACGATGCTGTAGGGTTCACCTTCCTGAGAAGGGTTGCCTTCAAAGCAGTTCCACTCCAACCACTGTTCATACCATCGGGGTTCGACATCTCCCGGTTCGTATTTCTTTGAAAATATCATGAATTAAAAATTTGAAAGGTTGGGGGTTAGCGAATTTCAGGCCTTGAGAAAAGGGATTTATCCAGCATTTTTATAAGAAACTTTTATTTATCCCCATCTATTGCCATGATTGGGCGGTTAAGACCAGCCTTCATCTTTTTGTGAATAACATCAATCAATCTTCCCTTTATCTTCGTGTCTGCCAGCATGCGGAGCGGCGCTTGGGTATGGATTCCTATAAGGACCCCGGCGCATGGATGTCCGATCTTCGACAATTTGTTCGACTGGAGAAGGAGATGTTGCGCCGATACCACGAGAAAAGGGATCCGGGAACTACTGTCTGTCATGCTTATGCGGTGATGATAGACGTGTTGATGGACTCTCTTTTATCCAATGCCAAGCGGGGGTGGTTGCTGAATAATAAGGAACTTCCGACCCGGATGGCGATTATCGCAAGTGGAGGTTATGGTCGCTCGGAACTCTGTCCCCATAGTGACATTGATATCTCACTGCTCTACGGTTCCCAGTCCGGGGGCAAGCTAAGGGAGTTCCAGGAATGGATTACCGGTCATGTTCTCTATCCACTTTGGGATCTTAAGTTCACGGTTGGTCATGCTTCGCGGACAATCAAGGAATCCATTGCCGAGGCCAAGGCAGATATGCAGACCAAGACTTCATTGCTACAGTCCCGCCATGTTTGCGGTGATGCCGAACTGAGCGAAGAATTTCAGGAAAAGTTCCGCAAGTTTCTACAAAAAGATGCGCCGGAAGAATATCTGAAGACCAGGCGCAAGGATCAGAAGGCCCGTCGAGCCAAGCACTTAAATACAGTATTTGTCCAGGAGCCCGATATTAAGAATGGTGTCGGAGGGTTACGTGATTACCAGAACCTGATATGGATGGCAGAGGTGAAGTTTGGAATATCAAGCATCGATGGGCTGCTTGATGCCGGTTACATTCAGAAGGGCGAGTATACGGAACTCTTGGAGGCCTACGATTTCCTGCTTCGAGTACGCAATGAATTACATTTTCAAAGCCCGCGAGCAACGGATGTCCTTCTTCTGGAAATACAACCTTTGGTGGCCTTTTCGTTGGGTTATCGGCATCGAACCTTATTGAAGCGTGTTGAGCGTTTTATGCGTCATTACTATGCCCATGCCCGTAACATCTTTACCCTGACCAATGCCCTTGAAAAGCATTTTCTCTTACCAGAGGAAACGGAAAAGGGATTCAGGATTCGGTTTGGGCAGGAGGATAGCAGGACGGTAGACGGATTTCTCCTGAAGGACGGGGAGTTGGAGTTGATTGCCGATGACACATTTGAAGAGGACCCAGTCCGTTTGGTTCGAGTATTTCGTTTATGCCAGCAGTATGAAGCGCGTTTGGGGCCACGGTTGGTCCGGAAAATTCAGGAATCACGCAACCTCCTGACACCTGCGGTCGCCGCCGATGAACATGCCTGTAAAGCTTTTCGATCCATTCTTCAGACAGCGGGTCAAGTTTACCCTGCACTTTCATCCATGCATGACCTCGGTATTCTTGGCCGTTTTCTACCGGAATTTGAGGGATTAACCTGCCTTGTTCAGCATGAGTTCTACCATCGTTACACGGCAGACATCCATACCCTTACCACAATCCGGAACCTGGATGAAGTCTTCCTTCGAGATGAACCTCTTCACCAAAAGTTTCGTGAATGCCTGCGGGAAACGAAGGTCCCAACGATTCTTTACCTGGTTTTGCTCCTGCATGATATAGGCAAGTCAAAGGGGATCAAGGGCCATGCCGAAACCGGGGTTGAGATGTCAGGCCCCATCATGGATCGTATTGGTATTCCTTCTTCTCATCAGGAACCGATCCTATTTGTGATCGAGCATCATTTGGCAATGTCGAGGTTTGCTCAAAAACATGACGTTGATGATCCTGAAACCTGTCAATTGTTTGCCGAATTTATCAAAACCCCTGACCTGTTACGTTTTCTCTATGTGCACACTTATTGTGATACACAGGGTACTGCGCCGGGTCTTTGGAACAGTTTCAAGGAGACGCTTCTGGATTCCCTCTATCGTGGGACATTGCAGCATCTAATGGGGCGGGAGGGTGTACTGGAGACAGCGGAAAAACTAAAGTTGGAACTTCGTTGGCAGATTAACGAACGGGACCTTGAAATACTTCCTCAGGAAGAGGTTGATGCTCATTTTGATACGTTACTTCCCCGCTATTTCCTGCATACCTCAGTGACTGAGATCGAGCTACATTTGCGAATGGTGCATGAGTTACTTGAAAACCTTCAGGAGGGAGGGGAGGTCGCTGCTCTTGTTCCCGTTGTTAACTGGGAGGACGATCTAGACAGGGGTTTTTCAATTGTTACATTGGTCACATGGGATCGCCCCGCATTGTTCTGCCGGTTGGCCGGTGCCTTTACTCTTTCCGGCCTGAATATTCTGGGCTCAAAGGCATTTTCACGCACGGACAGTATTACCATTGATACCTTTTTCGTGGTCGAACCCGGGGGAGGGGTGGTGGAGAATAATGATACCCGTGAACAATTTGTCCGGGAGATGAGGGGGACACTGCAGGAACTCCGGCATATGTTGGACCGGATTCAGGAACAGGAGGATACTCCGGAAGATAAAGGATTCCTTAATCGGGCTCCAGACAGATTGAGTGTTCCATTTCCTCCGAAAGTGCGGGTTCACAAGGAACCGACCCTGCGACGTAACATAATTGAGGTGCAGGCCCGTGACTCCCTGGGTCTACTCTACAAACTTGCTCGTGAGATTTCTCATGCGGGGTATGATATTACCTTCGCAAGGGTTACCACTGAAAATTCTGTTGCACTGGATACATTTCATATCGAGACGATTCCTTCTGGGGATGAAATCTCCATGGAACAGCTTGAGGTTCTTCGTGAAAGGCTGGAAAAACTTGTTGTGGAAACAGCTGAAGATGACGGGGAGGTTGTTGTGGAATGAGTCAGAACGATCCTGCTTCGACCGCGTTTGATACCTTATATCGTATCAGCAGCATCGCGGGCCAGACCGAGGACTCCCAGGAGGCATTGGAGTTGATCCTTGAGGAGATTGTTAAGGCTTTTAATGCAGCAACTGCATCCATCTCCCTGGTTAACCATGATACTCAATGCCTCGAGATTGCGGCATCACTTGGACTCCCTGATTATTGTCTGGACCTTCAACTCCCTTTGGGGAAAGGAGTGACCGGATGGGTTGCGCTACATGGCAAGCCACTGCTGGTGGAGGATGTGAGTCTTGATTCTCGTTATTTCCCGGTGAACAAGTCAATTCACTCTGAACTGGCTGCCCCGATGGAAGAGGCGGGTCGGGTCATCGGTGTGGTCAGTGTCGACAGTGAGGAACGCTGTTTCTTTACGGAGGAAGACCAAAACCTTTTGACCCTGCTTGCGGCTGAGGCGTCCCGCGTTGTCGGACGGATCTGGCATGTACAGCAACTTCGTTTGAAGGCAGAAGAACTTCAGGCCCTCGTGGACGCCGGTGAAAAATTGGTTTCCAAGATGGATACCCACTTGATCGTTGAGGAGATTGCCAAGGCTGCCTCCCGTTTTTCAAAATGCGAAATGGCAGCGATTTACGATTTGGACGATGTGGAGCAGGTACTCAATCTTCGTGTCGCCATGGACCGGGACGGCTCGGTCAACCTTGAGGAGTCACTGGCTTTAGGTGATAGCTCTGTTGGGACAGCGGTCATGGGGTTACGTCAGATTGAAGTTTTAAATTTACCCCAGACAGAGGAACACCATCTGGTTCGATATACGCAGGAAGCCGGACTCGTTTCGATGCTTGTAACCCCTCTTTTTTTCGGGGAGGAGATTATTGGTGTGCTTAATGTTTACACCAAGGAACCCCATCGTTTCAGTAACGCAGAAAAGAATATTTTCCAGACCTTGGCCGGCATGGGCGCCATTGCCATTCAGAATGCAAGGCTCTATCGTCGTGTTTTCGATACGGAGGCCGTCCTGCGTCAGAGTGAAAAAATGAATACCCTCGGACTCCTTGCCGCCGAGATTGCCCATGAAATTCGTAATCCGCTCACTGTAATCAAGCTTCTTTTTGACCCGCTTGAAGAAGCATTCCCCGAGGGCGATGACAGGGGGGAGGATGTACGGGTCATTCGGGACCGGCTCAATCAGCTTGAAGATATTGTTTCCCGAGTGCTTGACTTTGGCCGTGCAAGCCAGACTGCCCATGCCGAGATAGATTTTGATCATTTGGTCAGTGATACTCATCGATTACTTCGCCTTAAGCTGGAGCAGGGGCGTATTGAATGGTGCTACGAACCTCATACATCCGGCGAAGTCCTTCATGCGCATCGTGGCCAGATTCAGCAGTTGCTTCTCAATCTTTCCCTGAATGCGCTGGAAGCGATGCCTGCCGGAGGGAGAATCCATCTTTCGACAGAACGGTTGGACCGGTCGGGTACCCCGTTTTTTCAAGTAACCTTTTCAGATACGGGAAAAGGTGTCCCCGAGGAGGTGCAGGAGCAAATCTTTGATTCATTCCTGAGTCGCCGAACTCAGGGAACCGGCCTTGGGCTTTCCATTATAAAGCGAATCCTTCGTGAGCATCGGGGGGATATCGAGCTGTTGTCCTCGCAACCCGGGAAGACGGTTTTCTGCTTTTGGTTACCTTTGGAAAGCGAATAGGACACCGCTTTTCAGGTTATGCAGAATGGTTGGTAGCGCAACCGTTGATCCGGAGTTAGCGGCGGCAAATTGTCGAGCACTATTTCCTTCCGGTATCGACTGATGAAGCGCCGGGCGATCTTTTGCAAATCCTGCCAACGATCCCACTCGTAATCAGGAGCAAAGGCAATCTGGCGAAGAAGGCTGCGCCATTCGATGGCAGCCCGCTCAATATCGCCTGATCGCAGATCTTCGTCAATGAATTCACGGCCTTTTGATGGGTTGCCTTCAATGGCAATGAGGACTTCCGCAGCACCTTCCCCATAATGTATTGGAACACCCCTGTTGAGATAGTCAGGGCAGGTTGAGCGCTTGTAGGTTTCGCGGCATACAAGGCTGAGTCGTGAACTACTGCTTACATAACGTTCAAATCGATGGCCGGCCCGCAGGTTGGCCAAATGCCAGACCAGGTCTTCCAAGGGATAGTTCGGGTCTTCAAGGGCTGCCGCAACGGCCAGCCCTTCTCCCTGGTGGAAAAAGCTGAACAGGATGCCCCGTCGCGTCGGCTTCGCAAATTGATCAATAAGTCCAAGGCTGTGCCATATCTCAGCCGGTGTCTTGGGACGATTATCGACCGGAGACTCTTCCGTGGGAATCAAGTTCTTGTAGGCATCAGGAATTTCCTGCTCGGTTTCTCGAGTAGGGGGATTAAGGAGCGCTCGACCGAGGGAATCGGTCCATGCAAAGACCTTTGTTTCCGAGTAGTCGAGACGTACGGATACGATTCCGTTTTTCTCGGTCATTTCGGTTATCTTTCCTCCGTATGTGATCCGGGGTAACATGGGAAGGATACGTCGCTCAATCTGGTTGAGGGTAAGAAGTTTTGGCGGCGGTTTGCCTTTGGCATCCGATTGCTTAAAGTGAAGTCGAATCCGTCTCTGTATTGACTTTAAAAGAATCAGCTTTTCCTCTCCCTCTTTTTCAGGAAAACGCGCGATTGGGAGTTCGCGACCATAGGTCTTATGCTCTCTGTCCTTTATCCGACAGAGGTTTCCAATCTTTACTCCGGCCAGACTTTCCGGAAGTTGCAGAGCGGGTTGCCATGTCTTACCTTTGAAGACAAGTGTTTCTCCAAGTGGTGTCTCTGCCTTGGCCTTCCTGCGTTCCCATGCATTCTTGGAGTTTAAAATCTCAATGATCATCCGGCCATTGCCCTTGGCTTTTACAGGTTTTGGCTTCTCGATTTCTGGTGGTGGATTCTTGATGAAGTCCCGAAGACCGAGTGGAATGCGCTGCTCGCTAAAAAGTCGCTCGGTCAGGTGCATGGTGGCCTCTATTGGGTCTTCATCCTGCTTAACCGCATTGTGCATGAGTGCGATTAGCGATGGCCAGTCAACCTGGTTGTGCCGTTTTAGTTTAAGTGGTTTGGCCTCGTTCAGCCGGGGCTTCCCGGGGGCTGTCAGGATAAACCCCTTTTCATCCAGTCCGCGTCGCCCCGCCCGTCCAAACATCTGTAGCATTTCGTCTGGCCGAAGCTTGCGGTGCTCATCCCCGGCCCGGTATTCATTATCCATCACAAAGACTGAGCGCATCGAGAAATTAATTCCTGATCCAAGGCCTGTCGTGGCAACAATTACCTGGATCTGTCCTGTCTTGGCCAGCGGCTCAATTATACCGGCGCGCTGGGCGTAGCTCAGGCCACTGTGGTGGTAACAGATACGGTTTCGTAGAAGCATTTTTAACTCGGTTCCGGCAAGATTCTTCTGCTGGTGTGAAAGAAAAAGGGGGATCTCCGGTTCAAGTTCAGAAGCTAGCTGACGGGCCAACTGCTCTGCAGCAAGACGCTTGGGGGCAAATATAAGGACGGGACCGAGATCGGATTCAAGTGCCTTGTAAATTTGCTTGGCCCAATGGCTTTGGATATTCCGAGGGGGGCGAGTGCGGAGGGCATCAAAGAAGATTTCCTCCAAGGGGACAGGGCGCTCTTTTTGGCAGACGAGAGAAGCATCGCGTCCCATCCGGCGGAACCATTCAAGCATTTCGGCCGGGTTGCCTGTGCTACCACTCAGCAGAAGCAACTGGGTGTCCGGGGGCGCCAGTGCGAGTGCCAGTTCATAGGACGTGCCACGGTTGGAGTCACCGAGCATTTGGTATTCATCAATAATTAGAAGGGTTGGACCTCTCCCGGTAAGGATTCGTCCACGTTGTGTTTCCAGTGTGGCCACCAGAATGGGGGCATCGGGTTGGTCAGACACATCACCCGTGGTGATGCCCACGTGCCAACCCTTGCGTCTCCATTCGTATAGCTTGTCATTGGCCAGTGCCCGGGTGGGGACGGTGTAGACCATTTGACCCTTGAATCCCTGTTCGGCAATCATCTCGAAGATGAACGTCTTGCCTGCACCGGTTGGCGCATCAACCACGACATCCTTCCCTTCACGGAGTGCGCGAAGGGCTTCCTGTTGCCAGAGATCCGGAAGGAGGATGGTGTTCTCGAGTTCCATTCGAAAGGGAATGGGTTAATCCAAGTTGAGAATTGTAAAACCTAAAATTAAAAATCAACAGATTGATGTTATTCCAGCAACCATCGATTGAAGTTTTTACAAAAAACCCCGACGGGCTCGATGGCACCGACGGGGTTTGTGAAAATTTATAGCCCAAGCCTAGTCTGCAGATACAACAGAGATTAACTTACGGTTGCGGTTGGTGTGAAACTTTACCTTGCCCTCCTTGAGGGCGTAGATGGTGTAATCTTTACCAAGACCCACGTTTTCACCGGGATGAAAACGGGTTCCTCGTTGGCGCACGATTATGTTGCCGGGGATTACGTTTTCGCTACCGAACTTCTTCACGCCGAGACGCTTGCTGTTACTGTCGCGTCCGTTTCTTGAGGTGCTCTGTCCTTTTTTATGTGCCATTACAAATTTTTCTATTATTGGGAGTGGCGGGCGGTACTAGCCTTTGATCGAATCAATTTTGATAACTGAGACTTGTTGGCGATGACCCTTTCGACGGGTATATCCCTTGCGGCGTTTCTTTTTGAAAATTATAACTTTCTTGTCCTTCTTGGTCTCCAGAATGGTAGCAGTCACTTTGGCTCCTTCGACGTTTGGCGCGCCGAACTTTGCCTCGTTTCCGTCATGGACCATGAGGACGTCCTCAATATCAACGGTGGATCCAACCTCGGCATCACCGAATTGATTTGTTTTGAGGATGTCTCCTTCTTCCACCGTAAATTGGCGGCCTTGGGTCTGTATCGTAGCTTTCATGAAGGCGGAATAGGAAAAACCTGCATTTATTTTTTGCAAGTGTTTTCTCAGAAATTTATAACACCTCTAATTTTTTGGCAAGAATTCCATCTTCCCACCTATAGAGCTAAATGAACAATAACGCGATCAGGAGATATTTTGAGGACCCGCGTGTTATTGCCTATTATGCTGCCTCCGTAAAGGGTACAGGACTCTGGGTTTCCGAGCAAAAACTTTTTCGCCGATTATTTCATCCCCGACAGCATTTACTGGAACTTGGATGTGGGGCAGGGAGGATTGCCATCGGTATGCACGACCTTGGATTTAATGACATCCTTGCCACTGACCTGTGCCCAAAAATGGTGCAGGAGTTTCGGCGCATCTGTCACTTGCTTGAAATTTCCATACCCTCCAAGGTTGTCGATGCCACAGCCATACCCTATGAGGATAATATTTTTGACGGTGTCATTTTCGGCTTCAATGGACTTATGCAAATTCCCGGTGCCGCCAATCGACAGCGAGCAATCCTTGAGGTGTATCGGGTTTTGCGTCCCGGTCATTTTTTTGTATTCACCACTCACGATCGGGACCACTGGAAATTTAAGGACTACTGGAAGAAGGAGCAACTCCGCTGGCGAAAGGGCCAACAGCAGCCGGATCTTCTTGAATTCGGAGACATGTTCATGGATGACGCATTGGGCAAGCTGTTCCTGCATGTGCCAACCGTCAGGGAGGTCATCGACATGTTGAAGGGTGTCGGTTTCATGGTTGAGGCCAACATGATGCGGTCCAAGCTGGCCAACGAACCGCTCAAGGTTCGTGAATTTGCCGATGACTGTCGCTTCTGGGTCGCGATGAAACCGTCCGGGGGCTAGCTGTCTAGGCTAAGCCGCTGAGGAACTTTTCATCCAGGACCATCGTCCCGACCCGTGTGGCGGGACCGCTCATGTGGATGTCGTAATCCTCGCTTATCTGGATCTCGATCTCCCCCCCGGGCATCCTGACCCGGATATCCCGGTCACAGAGTCCGATCTTGTGGGCCACGGCTGCGGCTGCACTGCTGCTGCTGCCGGATGCCAGGGTGTATCCCGCGCCCCGTTCCCAGATCTCGATCTGTATGGTGTTGCGGTCAATGGCCTTTAGCAACTGGAGGTTGATACGTTGTGGAAAGTTTGCATGGTTCTCAATCTCGGGTCCGATCCTCCGGGCCAGTTCCTCGCTGATATCGTCCAGTGGGATCACACAATGTGGGTTCCCGATGGTGGCGGCATTGTAGGTGAATGTCTGCCCGCCGGCCTCAATTCTCTCGCCAATGACCTCACGGGGTTCACCGGTTACCGGTATCCTGTCGCTCTGGAAGCTTACACGGCCCATCTCCACGCTGATCTTGTCAGGCCCGTCCAGGATTTGCGACTTCACCACGCCCCCCATGGTGTCAATCGTGAAGGGTTTATCCTTCACCTGTCCCGTATCCCACAGGTACAGCGAAAATATGCGCAGGCCATTCCCGCTTTTTTCCGCCTCGCTACCATCCGGGTTGAAAATTCTCAACCCGAACTGCGCCTTGTCCGAGGGCAGGGGACCGAGAAGTATCCCGTCCGACCCGAGGCCGAAATTGCGGTGGCAAATCAGGCGTATGGCTTCCTCTGTGAGGTCGCCCTTTAACTCTTCACTTGGGAGAACGAGATAATCGTTTCCCAGTGCATGGTATTTTTCGAATTTCATGGAAATTAAAGATTGTACAGCTCAGTCTACCCGACCGGTTCCCAAAACAAATTGCCCTGTTCAACGGTAGCGGTTGCGCATGTCCCAAACCTGCCGTGCCTCCTTGAGGAGACTGCGGAGTGCCGCAGGGCGGATGGCCTGCTTGGGATCGTCACCGATTCCCTTGCGGGGATGTACATGGGTCTCGATGCAAAGTCCGTCGGCCCCGTAGGCCATGGCGGCCAGTGAGCAGGCGGGTACATAGGCGGCCCGGCCCACCGAGTGGGATGGGTCCACCACCACGGGTGCCCAGGTCTTCTCCTTGATCAGCGGCGTGATGGATTCATCCGGATGGCTACGGTACTCGCCAAGCGTTGGCAATGTGCCACGCGGACAAAGCATTACATTCGGGTTGCCGTTGGCGGCAAGGTACTCGGCGCAGGCCAGGAACTCGTTGACATCCGACATGTGCCTCCCGCGCTTCAAGAGGATGCAGGTCCCGGCCTCGGCCGTCTGGTTGCCGATCTCCTTGAGCAGGCTGTAGTTCAGGGCGTTGCGAGTGCCCACCTGGATCATGTCCGCCCGTGCCTCCACGGCGAGCCCCAGTTGGTGGCTGTCCATGACCTCGATGTTGATTGGCAGGCCCGTCCTTGACCGTGCCTCCAGTATGATTTCCAGTGCCCGGTCATCCCCCTGGTAGGAGTAGGGCATGGTACGGGGTTTCCAGACACCTCCACGCAGGACATGTGCCCCGGCCTCCTTTACGGCGGCCGCCGTCTCCAGGAAGAGCCCGGGCTCCTTGGGGTCGATCGTGCACTGGCCGGCAATGAAGAGTGGCTCGCGCCCCGCCGTCCCCCCGCCGATGGAAATCTCGTTGGCCGCCAGTGCGCTCCGCCGGTCCATCAGCTTGAACGGGGCGTCGACACCCTCCACCCGGTCGATATATTCCAGCCCGGAGATGCGGTTGATCAACAATTCCCGGCGTTCCTCGCCCAGAATTGCGTAGATGTTGCGGCTGGCACCGACGACGATGCCGATGTCACAGTCGAACTCCGAGGCGATCCTGCGGATTTCCTCGAGCTGGGAATCAGTGAGCTTGCGTGCTTTTGGGATGATCATGTTGTACATGGATTGGAAATGGGAATGAGCCATCTGTAAATTCTAAAATCCCTGAAAGGCACTAAATTTACGCAGCCACCCGGCATCATTTTGGGTTTGTGGCTCGGGTATGGAATGATAAATGAAATAAGAATGAAACACCCATTAATATTTAATTTATCCCTGATTCTCATTCTGCTGGCAGGATGTTCAAAGGGTCCCATTATCGAGGAGCAGGAACCAGTCAAGGAACCCTCTTCACCAGTTCCACCCACTACTGAAGAGCAAAAGGTACCTGCCAAGGAACTATTCAAGGCACCCACTGAACCTGTCCTAACTGCCGCACCTGTTGCGGGTGAGTCATTCTCCATCCCTGATATCAACCTGGACATGCTCTGGTGCAAACCGGGGACATTTATGATGGGAAGTCCAGAGGACGAAAAGGATCGGAAGGACAACGAGACTCAGCACAAAGTCACACTGACCAAGGGTTTCTATCTGGGGAAGCATGAGGTGACACAGGCCCAATGGGAGAAGGTGATGGGATTGAACCCAAGTCACTTCAAGGGAGCAACCCTGCCGGTGGAGAATGTCTCCTGGCACGATGTCATGAAGTTCTGTGAGAAACTGACGCAGATGGAGAAGGCAGCAGGCCGTTTACCGGAAGGTTGGGTCTACAGCCTGCCAACGCAGGCCCAGTGGGAGTTTGCCTGCCGTGCGGGAACGACGACTGCTTATTCCTTTGGAGACACTGTTACCAAAGAGCAGGCAAACTTTCATCAGAATGTTGGCAAGACGACATCGGTCGGCACTTACCCTGCAAATGCGTGGGGTTTCCATGACATGCACGGGAATGTATGGGAGTGGTGTTCGGATTGGTATGGTGCCTACCCGAGTGTTTCAGTGAGTGATCCTGTAGGTCCATCGGATGGTTCGTCTCGGGTCAACCGTGGCGGCGGCTGGTACGGCCTCGGCAGGAGCATGCGATCGGCGGCCCGGGGCGGGGGCACGCCGGGCTACCGGCTCAGCTCCCTGGGCTTCCGTCTCAGTCTCCAGACAGCAACAGCAAAGACGGAGTGACCCGTAGGGAGCCGGAAGGCCCGTGGCGGGCCGAAGAGCGACCGGAGAGGAACGGAGCGGCAGTGCGTTTGCCGGTACAATGGCATCAATCGTATCGGAGGAATGTGACCTTGTTTCCCGAATTGGCCGGCCTGAAGTGAAGGGGCCCGACCGCGATCATTCCCCGAGCACCCTCTCAAACGCCTCCGGCATCGGGGATTCTGCAGTGAAGATTTCATTGCCGCCCGGTATGGGTAGATGAATGCGGTGGGCGTGCAGGAAGAGGCGTTTCTCGCCGGTTTCCTTCTGGAATTGCCGGTTGAAGCCGAAGTCCCCGTAGTTGCGGTCGCCAACGATGGGGAACCGATGTAGTGCGGCCTGTACGCGGAGTTGATGGGTGCGCCCGGTGTGGGGTGTCAGTTTCAGGAGGGAGATGGGTCGGTTTTTCCGGCTGGTTCCCATGAGCTCGAAGGTGGTCCTTGCCGGGGTGCCGCCACCGCCCTTGGCCACGCGAATCTTTCCGTTTTCCCGGCCACGTGCAATTCGATCCTCCCAGTCGCCCCGCTTGATTGTGGGGATACCCTTGGCGATGGCGAGGTAGTCCTTGTTCACCCGTTTCTGGCGGAACAGGTCGTTGACCGCCTTGGAGGTTTTTGGGTCAAGGCAGGCCAGTACGATGCCGGAGGTGGGTGAGTCGAGCCGGTTGTTCAGGTGGAGGCTGCCGCCGTCCCATGTGTAGGTCTCTGTCTTGACATCATACCCGGCGGCGAGGAGTGCGTTGTGCGCGATCCCGGGCTTGTTGGGGTGGGTCAGCAGGCCGGCGGGTTTCTCGATGGCAAGGACCCCGGAGGGATGCCGGGCGAGGATGCGTGCGTCCGGGTGAAGGGGAAGGTCTGTTTCCATCAGCGGTAGTTGAAGCGGATGTTGACGTCCGTGCGTTCGCCGAAAACCTGCATCATGTCCGCGGTCCATGGCCCAAAGGGGGCCCGTGAGGAGATGGCGTCCTTACAGAGTATGGAGGCGAGTTTTCCGGCATTGGTTTCAACAATCTGGATGTGCTCAAGGACACCCTGGTTGTTGATGATAAAGCGTACGTGTACCGTGCTGGTGAGCTCGGAGTCGAGCCGTGCATTATAGACCAGCTTGTGCCATTGCAGGGATATGGCGGCGATCATGCGCTGGGTGTATTCGCCGAACTCACTCCACTTTGCATCGATGGCAAGGGTACCGGTGCGGGCGGCTGAGGTCCTTGTAATCTGGCGCGGGCCGGGGATGACACTGGCCGGGAGCCTGGGGCGAGGTTTGGGCTTAATTGGCTGAACCTTTTTGGGCGTGAGTTCCTTGAGGCTCCTGGAGTCCGGGTTGGGTCGCGATGGCAACTCCAGCGGGATGATTGTATTGCGGGTGGGTTCCTGGGATTCAAATTTTGTTTGTTGAACGGATGACACGCCTTCGCCATCCCCGGCTTCGATCACCTCCGGGGTGGTGGGTGGAGGGGGAGGGGCATCCGCTTGTTTGCTGTCCTGTCCATCCTCCTCCTGCTCTTCCTTTTGCTTTTCCGGTGTGGGTGGCTCGTTGAGGGCAAAGACCCCGGGCTCGGGCTTGGGTGCCTTTTCAGCGAGTTTCCCTTCAATTATTTTCTGTGAGTTCTCTGTTTCGCCCTCCACTGTCGGTGCATCCTTTTCCTTTTCGGGGTCGGGATTCTCCTGGGCGGACTGTTGGTTGCGGTCGGATTCGTTGGGGGTTTCATCCGGCTCGTTCTCGGGGACGTCCGGGTTGGTCTCAACAAATCTTGGAGGCTCCGGTTCGGGAATGGGTTCGGCAGGAGTATTATCCGGTGAACCAAAGATCCATTCGACTTCAAGTTCGTTGACGGTTTGCAGGTTGTCCCCGAAGCCATTGCCCGGCAGTGGTAGTTTTCCAATTCCAATATGGGCTACACAACTGATGGCGACCGCACCGAGCATAATAAGAATATATAACCTGTCCACGCCCCATCCCTGACGTAGCAACTTTTTCCGAATATCCTTTTCCTGCTTCAATGTATTTCTTCCAATTTTCTCATGAACGGAAGAGTTTGTCAAAGCCGAGGGTTCCCAGCCTTTCATTGACTGCCTCGATCGGCAGACCGATGATATTGGAGAGGGGATCCTCGTAGGTGTCGATTATCAGGTCCCCCCGTTCCTGAATTGCGTAGCCACCTGCCTTGTCTAGTGTGTGGACACGGCCAAGATAGGTATTGATCGTCGATTCGGCCAGTGGCTTGAAGCGCACTTTATTACTGATAATTTGAAGTTCTTCAACTCCTCCGGACTTATGGATAATAACAAATGCCGTGTGTACCTGGTGGGTTTGGCCTGATAGTTTTCGCAGCATCTCCCTGGCCTCGTCAAGATTGGCCGGTTTGTTGAGGATCGTGTCGCCCAATGCCACGGTGGTGTCTGAACCCAGGACCAAGGCATTCGGGTGCAGTTCAGCCACGGCCTTGGCCTTCAACTGTGCGTTCAGGGTGACCAGTTGCTCCGGTGGAACGCCGTTTTCATGCTCCTCCACATCCGAAACGACAATCCTGAATTGCCATCCATCCTGTTTAAGCAGATCCCTCCGGCGGGATGAACCGGAGGCGAGAATAAATTCACTGGGAGATGACATTTTATTTTTTGCAATAAATGTTTTCAGGATAAATGCAGTAAATTCATATAAAGTCGACTACAGCCTTGCCTGTTTTTCTTTGCCGTGCAGAAAGGAACTTTTTCATGAAAATAGGACTGGCACAGGTAAATACCACCGTTGGGGATATGGCGGGCAACTTGCAGAAAGTTTCCGATGCCTACACACGTCTTTGTTCCGATGGTGCGGAGTTGGTGATATTCCCTGAATTGGTGGTGTGTGGATACCCTCCCCGAGACCTATTGTTGAAGAGTCGGTTTGTGGAGGAAAATCTCGCTGCGCTTCAAGCCTTTGCGGTACAGACAGGCTCTGTGCCCGCCATGGTTGGTTTCGTGGAACGGAATGAGGATGGTGCCGGGAAGCCTTTCTATAATGCCGTTGCGATTTGCCGGGATGGTCAATGGGCGGTTGCAACCCGGAAGTGTTTGTTGCCAACCTACGATGTTTTTGACGAGGCACGTTACTTTGAGCCGGCGGACAGCCCGGGCTTCGTCGAGGTAGGCGGGAAACTTGTCGGTGTGACGATCTGCGAAGACCTTTGGAATCAACCGGGTATGGTGGATCAACAACGCTACGGCGGAGACCCGGTCCAGTCGATTGCCGGGAAGGGTGTGGATTTGCTGGTGAACCTGTCGGCCAGCCCCTGGCATTTAGGCAAGGAACGGGAGAGGGAGGAACTTCTCCGGCAGGCGGCGCAGACCTGTGGTTGTCCGGTGGTCTACTGTAATCTTGTGGGGGGGAATGATGAACTGATTTTTGACGGGCAAAGCCTTGCCATGAACCCGGATGGGGAAGTGGTTTTCTCCGGTGCGGGTTTTATTGAGGAGTCCGTGGTGATTGACCTGGCGACCGACCGACATAAGGCACGACCCGTCGATGATCTTGAGAATGTGCGTCAGGCCCTGGTGCTTGGATTGCGGGATTATGCGTCCAAGAGCGGTTTCAGGAAGGCAATTCTCGGGCTGAGTGGAGGGATTGACTCGGCGGTTACGGCCGCCATAGCTGCAGAAGCTTTTGGCCCGGGGAATGTTACCGGGGTCAGCCTGCCTTCGGGAATCTCCAGCCAGCACAGTCGGGATGATGCCCATGCGCTTGCGAAAAACCTTGGGATTGAATATCATTCCGTCGCCATTGCTGATCTGGTCTCTGCGGCGGAGGGTGCATTATCCGGGATGTTTGCCGGGATGGATGAAGATGTTACCGAAGAGAATATTCAGGCGCGATCAAGGGGTTTACTACTGATGGCCCTGTCAAACAAGTTTGGTGCATTGCTCCTGACCACGGGGAACAAGAGTGAACTGGCGGTCGGTTACTGCACGCTTTATGGGGATATGTGCGGCGGGTTGGCCGTGATCTCGGACCTGCCTAAATGCCTTGTGTTCGACCTTGCCAGACATCTCAATCGTGATGGCGAGGTCATCCCGGTGAACTCAATTGAGAAGCCTCCATCTGCAGAACTGCGTCCGGACCAAAAGGATGAGGATTCGTTGCCTGCGTATCCGGTTTTGGATGCAATTCTTGAGCGTTATGTTGAGCGTGGTCGTTCGGCGCGGGAGATCGTGGAGGATGGATTTGAGGATGCCGTGGTGCGTGATATTATCTCGAAGGTGGATCGTAATGAATATAAGCGCAAACAGGCGGCACCTGGGTTGAAAATCACCCCGTTGGCCTTCGGGACAGGTCGAAGGATGCCAATTGTGCAACGATTTAATTCGGGCAATATCTAGAACTATCAAATTTTATAATAATCTAATTATGCAGAAATCAAATGAGCTTTTCCAAAAGGCCCTTCAGTTGATGCCGGGAGGGGTGAATTCCCCTGTGCGGGCTTTTCGTTCGGTGGGTGGCACGCCCTTTTTTACAGAGCGTGCCGAAGGGTGTCGCCTTTTCACTGCCGATGGGGCTTCCCTGATTGACTATGTTTGCACATGGGGTCCGGCCATTCATGGCCACAATCCCCCGCAAATTCGCGAGGCCGTGGCCAGGGCGCTTGAGGCAGGAACAAGCTTTGGCACGCCCAATCCCTATGAGGTTGATATGGCGGAACGGATCATTGATATGGTTCCTTCAATCGAGCGGGTTCGTATGTGCAACAGTGGCACCGAGGCCACCATGTCAGCCATTCGCTTGGCCCGTGGTTTTACCGGACGGGACAAGGTGGTCAAGTTCGCCGGTTGCTATCATGGCCATGTTGATTCCCTGCTCGTAAAGGCGGGTTCGGGTGCGCTTACTTTCGGCAATCCTGACAGTGCCGGTGTCCCGGAGGCTTTTGCCCGGGAGACGGTGGTGCTTCCATTCAATGATGAAGCCGCCCTCCGCGAAGCTTTCGTCACCCATGGCCCCAATATTGCCGCTGTCATCCTTGAGCCCTATCCTGCAAACTGTGGCCTCATTCCGCCGAAGGAGGGCTATCTGCAATTTCTCCGCGACCTCTGCACGGAGCAGGGGAGCATCCTTATTTTTGATGAAGTGATGACGGGGTTCCGAATCGCACCCGGTGGTGTCCAGGAAAAAGAGGGTATCACTCCTGATCTGACCGCCCTTGGTAAGATCATTGGTGGTGGACTGCCTGTCGGTGCATTCGGTGGTCGGGCAGACATCATGTCATGCCTTGCCCCGGAAGGTCCTGTTTATCAGGCCGGAACACTAAGTGGTAATCCATTGGCCATGGCCGCCGGGATCGCTGCGTTAAAAATGCTTGAGACCCCGGGACTCTATGACGACCTGGCCTCTGCCGGTCTCAGGGTCGCTTCAGCTTTGCGTGATACTGCTGAAGAAAAAGGTATCCCTCTTCAAGTGCCTCAGCGAGGCTCAATGTTTGCAATGTTCTTCACTGAAAACCCGGTTGAGAATTTTGATCAGGCCATTGCCAGCAATGCGGATCACTTCAAGGCGATTTTCCGCCACGCCCTTGACAATGGGGTCTATCTGGCTCCGTCAGCCTTCGAGACCTGTTTCATCAGCACTACCCATGATGATAACGCGATCACGCGGACTATTGAGGTGCTGGCCGATGCTATAAAAGCGCTTTGAGTTCCTCCACCAACTGACTTCTTGAGGCCAGTGTTTCCTCCCGGGTTGCCAGGTTGCGGATCCTGACCTTCCCGGCGGCAAGCTCTTCTTCTCCATAGATGAGTGCTATGCTGGCCCCGGATTTGTCCGCATTCTTGAATTGCTTGTTGATGCTTTGGTTCTTGAGTGGATAAACGATCGAAAAGTCGGCTCGTCGAAGCTCCGCAAGATCATGGAGTGCCGCCAGTCGTTCATCCTCGCCACCAAGGATAGCCGTGATGTCAGGGGTTGGCGTGGTATCCGGGAGCAGGTTCCTGCGGCTTAGGCAATCCGTGAGGGTTACGTCGCCGATCGCAAACCCGGCTGCAGCCATCTCGGGGCCTCCCAGTTTTTTCACCAGGTTGTTGTAGCGTCCCCCGCCGGCAAGGGCCCGGAACTGTCCCTCGTTTTCAAAAGCTTCAAATACGAACCCGGTATAATAGGCCAGGCCGCGCACAATACCAAGGTCAACCTGGATAAAGCTACTGACTCCCAGGGCCTCAAGGTAATTGTTTAGAGTGGTCCAATCCTCAAGCCGGGAGTCAAGCTTGGCCCGCGCGTCATCGGTGATGTTTTCATTGGCGACCAACTCCCGGAGTGCACAAAGGTTTTTTATATCCTTCATTGCATCCACCTTGGAGGCAATGGATTCGGCCTGTTCGCCAAGTGCTTCTTCGTACAGGGAACAGGCTTTTTCTGCACTGATCTTCTCGCTCTTGTCGATGATGCCAAGGATTTCAGTTGCCTTGGATTCCTCGAACCCCAGCCCTTCAAGGTATATAAACCAGAGGTTGCGGTCGCTCAAGCGGATGCGAAAGTCCTTATCTGTAAGACCGAGTTCACGGAGAATCTCGACAAGGAGGGCAATGAGTTCTGCATCCGCAGTCGGACCGGGTTCTCCCAGTATGTCACCATTAAATTGATAGAAGGCACGAAGCCTTCCTTTTTGTGGCCGTTCGTAACGGTAGTGTTCTCCAATGTTGAACCACTTGACCGGCATGGCCAGGCTGCTGGCCTTTGCCCCGACAAGGCGTGCAAGAGATGGAGTCAATTCCGGACGAAGGGCTACTTCACGTTCGCCACGGTCAGTGAAGTTGAAAAGCTGACCAACGATTTCCTCTCCGGATTTTTCGATGTATAAATCGAGCGGTTCCAGAACCGGTGCGTCATACTCCTTGAAACCAAAGCGATGGGCTACTCGGCGAAATGTATCAAAGAGGAAGTTGCGACGGGCGCAGTCATCCGGATAGAACTCACGAAATCCTGGAAGGCTATTGAACATGTGGTCAAGGGAAGGGCGTCGAGGGCAATTGTAAATTTAAAAAAAGAAAAATGGCTTCAAATAATTTGGAATCAAGAGGCCGTATGCCTTTTTGATTCTTAAATTCGTGGCATTCTGACGAATTTGATGTTGCCCGGTTGAGATGTCTGGTCTGAAATCATTTTTTTCCCGTTATATATTTTCAGCCACATGAGTGACAAGGATACCAAGAACCCATTTGAGGAGTTGCAGAAGCAACTCCAGGATTTTTTAAAGAACCCCAATGTTTCGGTTGGAGTTGCGCCATTTTTTCAATCTGGTGACCAGGAAGGGGAGGAGGTCGGTGATGATGAAGGCCCTGAGGAGCCACCGGCACCAACTTCCGAGGAACCAGATGATCCGCTAAAGGCAATTCGGGAGTTTCGTCTCAAGCCCAAAGATATTCGTGACTATCTGAATCGTTTTGTGGTCAAGCAACCGGAGGCCAAAAAGGTGCTGTCTGTTGCAATTTGCGACCACTATAATCATGTTCGGAACTGCTTTGAAAAGCCGGAGATTAAGGATCGTGAGTTCAGCAAGCAGAACATTCTTTTATTAGGGCCAACCGGTGTGGGGAAAACCTTTCTCATGCGCACCATTGCCAAGATGATTGGGGTGCCCTTCGTGAAAGCTGATGCCACGAAATTTTCCGAGACAGGATATGTGGGGTCTGATGTGGATGATCTGGTGCGTGACCTCGTCAAGGTGGCGGGTGGTGATACTGAACTGGCCCAGTATGGCATCGTTTACATTGATGAAATTGACAAGATTGCCAGTGAGAGTGGTCGAATGGGGCGGGATGTTTCAGGTCGTGGAGTCCAGATCAACCTGCTCAAGTTAATGGAGGAAACTGAGGTTAATCTTTTCAGCCCGACAGACATGATGTCTCAGATGCAGGCCATGATGGATATGCAACGGGGTGGAAAGCCCAAAAAGAAGAGCCTCAGTACCCGTCATATTCTCTTTATCGTCAGTGGCGCTTTTGATAAATTGGCCGAGGATATTCAGACACGACTCACAAAGGCCTCAATCGGTTTTGGCGCCGATGCAAAGGATTCTGATTCTGATATATCTCGTTTTCTGCATCATGCCGAGACGCAGGATTTTATAAAATACGGGTTTGAGCCCGAGTTCGTGGGTCGGTTGCCGGTTCGTGTGGCGTGTGATGCCCTTGAGGCTGAAGACCTGGCCGAAATCCTTCACACATCAGAGGGTAATATCCTACAGCAGTACCGCGATGATTTCAGTGGTTATGGTATCAATTTCCATATGAATGACGAAGCTGTCCAGGAGATCGCCCACCTTGCCCACAAGGAACGAACAGGTGCGCGTGGACTCATGACCGTGCTGGAGGGAATATTCCGGGACTTTAAGTTTGAGCTGCCTTCAACGGCTATCAAGGAGTTTGAGGTTGATAAGGAGACAGTGGATAATCCAGGCGCAACCCTGCAGAAAGCGATTCATGACAATTCCCATTTACTGCGCGATGTGTACAAGGAGGAGCTACAGCAGTTTGCCAAGGATTTTGAATCTGCGCACGGTTTTAAGCTGCGTTTTGAAAAGCGTGCCATCGACCGGATTGTCGAATTGGTGACGGAAGAAGATAAAACAGTGCGCACAATATGTGCCGATCGATTCAAGGATTTTGAGCACGGATTGACAATCATTTGCCGTAACTCCGACAAGAAAAGCTTCGTGATTACAAAATCCGTTGTGGATAACCCGGACAAGGAAATCTCGAAATGGGTTGTTCGCAGTTTCCGGGATAAAGAAAGCGAAGAAGAGTAGCCTGTCCGAGTTGCTTTTTATGTACAGCGGAATATATGTGGTGCATTAAATTGGCCCAACAGCCTTGATGCCCAAGGTTATGCCTGAAGCCTCCAAAGTTAACCGGATGTTTGCCGGGATTGCAGGTCGCTATGATCTGGCCAACCGGGCGTTGAGCTTTGGGATTGATTCCGGTTGGCGCAGACGTCTTGTCCAGAAGGTGGTAGCCCAAAAACCGCT
>JABJCN010000061.1 GCA_018668635.1 Opitutia bacterium | reverse complement strand
TAGTGAACCCTCAAATATGCCAGTAATGCTGGGGGCAATTTCCGGTGAGGGCCTCAGTGAATCCCAGCTTTATACCATTGGTTACTACGCGGTCCGGAATAAAATGGGTGGATTAAAGGGCGTGCAAATCCCCCACCCTTTTGGTGGCAAGTTCCGCCAGGTAATGACTTACATTGATCCCTCCAAGCTCGAGGCCCATAATCTCGCGTTCACGGATGTGGTCGATGCCCTGACCCGGCAAAATCTGGTCCTTGCCGGAGGAAACATGAAGGTGGGTGACCTTGACTACCAGCTCCATCCGGTAAACACCCTGCAATCGACTGAGGATATTGACGATGTCGTTGTAACAGTAAGGGATGGACAACCGATATTTATAAAGGATCTTGGAGAAACCAAGGATGATGCAGAACTACAATACAACATCGTTCGCGTAAACGGTAGCCGCTCCGTTTACGTGCCACTGCTTCGTGAACCCGGGGAAAACACTATTCAGGTTGTTGATCGTATTCGAAAGGGGATCGCAGAAGAAATCCCTCGGATGAAAAAGCGTGGTGAAATACCGGAAGTCACCCAGGTCGACCTGGTCAGCGATCAATCCACCTACATTCGCAGTGCAATTTCCAATTTAAAGAACCAGGTTTTCCTGGGGGGGATTCTAGTGATCATAATTGTTGTCTGCTTTCTGCGGAAACTTCGGGCATCCATTGCGGTACTGCTCATGTTGCCTCTATCCATTTTAACCGGTATCCTCGGCTTTTTCTTCACCGGCGAAACGATCAATGTAATGACCCTTGGGGGGCTTGCACTCGCGGTTGGCACAGTTGTTGATGCTGGAATTGTGGTTGTGGAAAACATCATGCGGCACCGGGCAATGGGGAAGGATCCAAAGACTGCAGCCGATGAAGGCACCCGGGAAGTCGCAGCTCCTGTACTTGCTGGAACAATCACAACCCTGGCGGTATTTGTACCGGCGATATTCCTGACTGGGATGATCAAGTTTTTGTTCCTCCCCCTGTCATTGGCCGCGGTTATGACCATTGCCGCCTCCTACTTCATAGCAATGACAGTAGCACCCACCTTTTGTTCTCGATTTCTGGGAAAGGATAAGAAAAAGGATGCTTCACAAGATGCTGATACCCGACCCAGTGAAGGTGGATTTTATTCCGGCGCTTTAACCAAGGCAATGCGTGGAGGTTTCCTCACTGTGGCTGCGATCGCCGGTGCAACCGCCGGTTGTTTTTTCCTGGTACCGGCACTGGGCAGCGAATTGTTTCCGGATGTGGATGCCGGCACCTTTGAAGTCCGGGTCAAAACCATTCCGGGGACACGTCTTGAAAAAACCGAGGAACTGGTGGCAAAACTCGAGGAATCCATCAAGGACACCATCCCGGGGGATGAGGTGCAGTCCATTATTTCCAATATCGGCATGCCTGTCGGCAAGGGTGCTGGATTTTCCACCATCCTGAGTTCCAACTCCGGTCCGGATACCGCTTACGTGATTGTCAATCTCCGTAAAGGCAGCCGCTCCAAGGCCACGCTGGATTATGTGAAGGACCTGCGTGCAAAATGGGTTGAACAATTCCCCATGGAGAAGTTCCTCTTCGTAACAGGGGGCATTGTGAATGCAGCCCTCAATGAAGGCGCGCCGAGCCCGATTGACATTGAGATCAAGACCGGTTCACTGGCAACCGGCCGGGAAGCTGCTGAAATCATTGAAGCTGCGGTAAAGGACATACCCGGGGCAGTCGATATCCAGATCGCACAGATGCTTGATTATCCACAACTTGATATAGAGGTGGATCGCACCAAGGCGGCTTTTTACGGATTATCCCAGGAGGAAGTCGCCAGGAATGTACTCACTGCCTATGGGTCCAGTACCAGCAACAAACCCATGATCTGGGTCGACCCCAAATCAGGCAAGGACTTCTTTATCGGTGTACAACTGGGAGATAATGAAGCGAATTCATTCGATGAATTAAAAAACCTCCCCCTTCGAATCCAGACAGAGGAAGGTCCGTCAACCATACCACTTTCCAGCGTAGCCACTCTAAAAAGGGTCAATATACCCGGAGAAATTGCCCATGCAGATATTTCACGTGTCAATAATGTATATGTAAACGTGGAGGACAGGGATCTCGGTTCTGTCGTTAAGGATGTGGAAAAACGTCTGCAGGACATTAAGGATAAACTTCCTCCGGGCGTGACCGTTTCCCTGCAGGGACCGGTAATGGCCATGCGAGAAGGTATTTCCAATATCGGATTCGGACTTATTGTCGCCTCCATACTTGTCTTTCTTGTCCTCATGGCCCAGTTTAAGTCCGTTGTGGACCCCCTGATCATCATGCTGGCCGTGCCACTGGCCATGGCCGGGGTTGTACTTATGCTTTTTATTACCGGGACAAACCTCAATATTCAAAGCCTCATGGGTACCCTTATGCTGATTGGGGTCGTCGTGAACAACAGCATATTGCTGGTTGAGTTTGCCAACCAGCAGCTAAAGCAAGGGAAGACGCCTTTTGAGGCGGCCTATACAGCGGCCCGGATCCGGGTAAGGCCAATCCTGATGACTTCGCTTACCCTGATGGCATCCCTCTCCCCATTTGCCTTTTCATTGCTGCCGGGCAATGAGGCCATGGTGCCGCTCGCGCGCGCGGTGATTGGTGGCATGCTCGTCTCCGCATTATTAACCCTGTTCCTGATACCCTGCGTGTTTGCCCTGGTTAAAAAATCACCGACCACAAATATTCAATCGCAACCTGCACTCTAAGCCAGAATGAGAACAAAATATTTCCCCACCGCCCTGCCAACATTGATGATGGTCGTATCCGGACTATTGACCTATTCGGCACATTCCAAGGTGATGCAAATCGATTTGAAAAGCGCCCTCCGGTTGGCCAACGAGCAAAATACCGGGCTTGCGATTCAACTCGAAAGGGTGCGACAGGCTGAAATTGATAATAATTCGGCTGTGTATCAATGGTTGCCGACGATTAGGGCAGGGTTCAGTTCAACAGACCAGAACGGAATCCTGCAGAACACGGACGGATCGATAACGGATGTGGATCGAACAACTGAATCCCGTGGTCTAGGATTGGGAACCATTGGTTCAGGCCTGGCACCCCGACCGGGATTGTCACTTGAACTGGATTTGGCAGAAGGGATTTTCCAGCCCTTGGCTGCCAGTCAAAAGCTTGAGGCTGCCAAGGAAGAAGAAACCGAAACCCGGCAGAATCTTGCGTTGGAAGTCACCGCTGCCTACTACGAGTTGGTGCAATCCAAGCGCAACCTGGTGATTGCCGGTGAAACCGCAGGCAATGCAGGGAATATCGAGAAGGCCACCGCTGATTTCGCCAAGGCAGGGGAAGGTCTCCAGGCAGATGCCGAACGGGCCGCAGTTGAATCCTTGATCCAGCAAAACAAGCTGGAATCAGCCAATGTC
Organism: Opitutia bacterium; assembly: GCA_018668635.1. Lineage (GTDB taxonomy): Bacteria > Verrucomicrobiota > Verrucomicrobiia > Opitutales > JABJCN01 > JABJCN01. Next base: position 37,989 of record JABJCN010000061.1, on the reverse strand, counting down.
CGGGCAGCAGCTGCTTCTGGTCGTCTGGTGCAGCTTCTTCGATTGAATGAAGAGGTGGAGTTGGAGCCATTGGATTCCATGATCGTCCCCTTGAATCTCTTTCCAGCTGAACCGGAATTGGGATCCCTGATCAGGAAGGCCCTGGCCAATCGTCCGGAAATCAAACGCTACAAGGCCCTGGCCAAAGTCGAGGAATCGAATTACAAACGGGAGACCCTGGGAATGCTGTTGCCAAAGGTTGGCGTCAGTTACTCGGACAACCGTTACAAGGGTGGACCTTCCGGTTCAGTTTCGAACTACAGAGATCGAACAGAATCTTTTGTGGCAGTCTATTGGCAACTGGACAACCTTGGTTTCACCAACTTGGCCAGGAAAGAGACTCAGGAATCACGTCTGCGCGTAGCCAAGGCCCGTGAAGACCAGGTGGAGGCGGATATCATTGCCGATGTCAACCTGGCACTAAGCCAATACCGTGCAGCCCGGAAACAGGTTGAGTTTCTTAAAAGGGCCGTTGCCCGGGCTCGTAAAGCCTTTGAGTTGAGTCAGGAACGAATCTTCGAGAATCAGGGACTTCCCCTTGAGGCGCTCCAGGCCATGAATGCCCTGGAGGAAGTTGAACTCTTGTATTTGAACGCCTCCGCTCAGAAAAATTTCTCACAATTGTATCTTCTGGCCGCAACCGGGGATGAGATAAAGTTGTAGACCAACAGAAAGATGGGGCAGATTCCCCTGTCAGCCGACACAGGTTTTAAGTGAAAATGGCGAACTGCTGAAGCGGTTCGCCATTTCCAAAACAAATGGAATAAATAATTACCTGCGAGGTTTCCCCCTGTGCTGAGGGCCGCCACGTTTGCCACCCGGGCTCATGTGACCGGGACCGCCGGGACCACGACCACGGGGAGGACCAAATTGAGGACCGGGTTTGCCGCCATGTCCACCGGGGCGGGCCTGAGGACCACCACGAGGAGAGCCGCCACGCTTGCCACCCTGGCTCATATGACCGGGACCGCCGGGACCACGACCACGGAGAGGACCAAATTGAGGACCGGGTTTACCGCCATGTCCACCGGGGCAGGCCTGGGGACCACCACGAGGAGGGCCGCCACGCTTGCCACCCTGGCTCATATGACCGGGACCGCCGGGACCACGACCACGGGGAGGACCAAATTGAGGACCGGGTTTGCCACCATGTCCACCGGGGCGGGCCTGAGGACCACCACGAGGAGGGCCGCCACGCTTGCCACCCTGGCTCATATGACCGGGACCGCCGGGACCACGACCACGGGGAGGACCAAATTGAGGACCGGGTTTGCCACCATGTCCACCGGGGCGGGCCTGAGGGCAACGGGACTTGCCGTGATTTCCGTCGGGACGTCCATGGGAAGATTTGGCATGATCATGTCCATGCTTGCTGCCAGGACGACCTTGTGAAAATCCACTGCGACTGTGATGGCCACTGCTTCCATGACCACGGTCACTGCGATTGCCTTCCCAGGCTTCACGCATGCTTTCAAAACGTTTCCGGATACCTTGAACCACATCATGGCGTTCCCGATCGCTCATGTTGTTCCATCTATCCTTCATGTTATGCAATCTCTCCCTCATGGAGGAACCCCATGGATGTCCTGAACTGTGACCGCCGTGTTTGTCATGCCAACCACCCTTGGTATCACGGTCTTTTGATCCATGGTTACCCCTTGAATTATTATCGGGCTTGCCATGGGAGGACTTTCCATGATCGCCGCCGGGGCGACCGTGCGGTGGTCCAAAGGGATCGCCATGTTTAAAATCCGAGCGGCCATGCGGGGGTCCGCCTGATTTGCCGTGGTCACCACCGGGGCGGCCTTGGGATGCTTTGCCGTGGTCACCGCCGGGTTTGCCACCGTGGTCTCCACCTGAACGACCGTGGGAAGGTTTGCCATGGTCACTGCCGGGTTTGCCATGGGAGGACTTTCCGTGATCACCACCATGCTTGCCGTGGTCTCCACCGGGACGACCGTGGGAAGGTCCAAAGGGATCGCCATGTTTAAAATTCGGACGACCGTGCGGGGGACCACCGGGTTTGCCGTGGTCTCCACCGGGCTTGCCACCACTTCGATTCCGTTGCCAGGCTTCACGCATTCCTTCAAGACGTTGACGCATTTGTTTGCGTTCCTCCTCACTCATGTTGTTCCATCTCTCCCTCATGGAGGAACCCCATGAAGGCCGTGAGTCACGGGCTTTTGAATCATCGCGATCCCTCGATTCGCCCCGGGGCTCTTCAGCCGTGGCGATGGAAGCAACGAGGAATGAAATGCAAAGGGCAAGGAACGCCCCGAAAATACTTCGTTTCTTAATTGAGCTTTTCATGTGTATCCTGGGTTTATGTGATCAGAATTGGGTTTGGGCTAATCATTTCAGGATTAAACGGCACCTCAAGCCGAAAAGTTTCAGATGACTCTCGATACTTGTAACCCGGATATAAGGAATCAACCCCTAGGTAGGTGCCAGAGCGTGTAGTAGGCGACATCATGAAGGAGGGGATTGCCCTCGGCCTTGGACTTGATGCCGGCCATCTTCAACTCGTGGATGTGGCCAATTCGGAGCCCGTCAACAACCAGTCGAACACTCCTGCCATCACCCGCAACCTTGGCGGACTGGATGGTGGGGGTCGAGGCATCGACCTGGGGACTACCATACTTGCCCTGGAAAATGTAGGTGTAGGTTCCAATGGTGTAGGAAGCTAGGTCCGCTGCAACCTTGGGATCAACCGGTTCGGTGAAGGTGAGCTCGAATCCATCGGGTTGAATTCGCATTTCGTGGACCTCAAAGGGGGTCTTGCCTGTCCATACAAGCCGGTCCAATGCATGGCGATTGCCACCACGAGCCCCCCATCCACGATCAGTACCGCCGGAGTACAGTGAGCCATCCGGACATTGCATGAGGGGAACATTACCGGAACCAAAACCCTTCCTAAAGGGAAAGCAGGCCCCCTGGTAGTAGCCATTGATTTTCTCGAGGAAGCAGCGGTTGATGACGCTGTGGGTCTGCTCGGAGACAAAGAGTTGTCCCTGAAAGGGCCCGAACCTGCCGCCGGAGGCATCACAGGTAATGCCGCTTGCGGAATTGCCAACCTTTCCGTGGGGAAGAAGGATTGCCGGCGGCCGGTAGGCAGGGATGCGGGAAATCTCCTTATGGAAACGTCCGCCATCCTGTGGTTGCTCGACACGTTCGCCAACAGCCTTCCTCACGTCGTCCAGTTCATACCACTTGAAGCCGCCGGGGTGTCCCTGGAAGCTCCCGGGTGTCAAGTGCTTCAATGAACTCGTTCCGTTCCATGGCCCCTGGTTGTCACAGTAAAAGACCTCGCCCAGGCAGTTCAGACCGATCCCGCCGGGGGACCTGATGCCACTGGCGGTGGGAATGAACTTCCCGTCATGGGAAACCCGGACGCACCAACCCCGATACGGTGTTTTGCTGCTGAACGATCCCGTCAGGCACAGCACCACCCACATGTTGCCCTCCGGATCAAACTTGGAGCCGAATGCATACTCATGGTAGTCGCCGCTGATATCCCATCCATCACTTATGGTTTCAAAAAGGTCGGCCCGTCCATCCTTGTCGAGGTCCTCCAGTCGGGAAACCTCCGGTCGTTGCGTGACATAAAGCGAATCCTTGTAGAGCGAGAGTCCAAGGACCTCATGGAGTCCTTCCGCCCACAATGAGAACTTTGCCTTGGAAGTATCTTCATCAAATGCGTTCTCAACCATGTAGATATCACCCCGGCGGGTCCCGACGGCCAGGCGCCCGTCCGGCATGACCTCAATCCCCCCCGCTTCCAGGACAATGCCGGCGGGGATCGGAATCTTGTGCATCCTGTAGTAGTCCTCCTCAACCGGGGCGGCAGAAAGGGTCAAAGTCGTTATCAAGAAAGCGGTGAGAATGTTGGAAATACGCATGGCGATGGATTTTTTACGAATGACGGGTTAACCTACCTTTCCAGGCTATTTTGAAATTTTTGAATTTCCTTCGGATTTAGGATTTCGGATTTCGTGCTTCGATTTTCGCATTTAGAATTTTCCCTCCTCACCAATCATACACCTGCGTGATAGTCAGCGTACCATCAGAGAGGTCGAGTGGAACGGTAATTTCCCTTCCTTGACGGAGCTTGAATCTGGGATCCTTGGAAACAGTCAGGGTCACCGTCAGGTCGCCAATCCTGAACTTGCCTCCGGGCTCAATGACCTGGAGGTTTTCCCCGGAGGCGGCAAGGTAAGTCAGGCCCTTCACAGCCTTGCCCTTGAGTGTCATAGTTCGCCTCAGAACAAAGGCATCCCCGGCTTCAAAGGGTTCGTAGTAGTCCGTGACCTCGATGCCGTGGAAAATGTAGCGAAAGGCAGGGAAGCGGGATTCATCCAGCTGGTAACCCTTGAAACGGGTGTCCGGGGTTCGCCCGCCGGTGGAGGGCCAGGGCGCATCCTCATCTTCAAGGATGGCCAGCGACAAACCCCTGGGTAGGTTAAGGGTGTTGAAACCGGCCGGGCCCTGGAAACCGGAACCACGGCCGACCCAGTGCTTGGAGGCATCCATGAAATCACCCTGCCATATAAGGGCGGGACGAAGATCATTGGCATCCCAGGCAAGGTTGACTTCACCGGGATAACCGACCCCGATGGCACGCGGGCCGGCACCTTGAATAAAGTTGCGGTATATTCGGGCTTCATCCCCCGGGACCAGCATCATGCCACTACGGGCCAACCCGGAGGGGACAGATGCCTTCTCGCCCAGGGCAAGATACTTCCATATCGCTTCAATTTGCCTTAAGGAATCGCCACCCAGTATGTCCGGCTTGGTCGACTTTCCATTCGGCCAGAAGCTGGGCATGCGCGTCCCGGGACGCAGCGCGATGGGATTGACCATGTAGCGGCGGTACCAATCGGACTGCAGTCGCTTCTTCATCACGGCAAGATCCATACCCTGCACACCAAGTGAGGGAGTCCCCCCGAAAGTATGGCAGGAAACACAGGCCAACCCCTTGGAACCCACCATCAGGCGGCCCTGCTTTAAGGCCTCTCGAATCTTTACGTTCGGCGGGGCGGCAACCGGCTTTATCTTGCCCTTGTCGGCCACGGCAAAGTCTTCGGCAAGCTGATGGATGTTGTGATCCCCATAACCCGGCATGCGGGTCAGCATGTAGGGACGCACCTTGGTCCCCTTCCCCAGCACCTCCTTCAACCATGATGGATTGAGCTTGGCTCCTGTCTCGTTGAGGTTGGGTGGGAGGCGTCCCTCCGGTCCCATGGCCTGCTGGGTGGTATGAAAATGTTTGTCCCGATCCTCGGCAGGGCCTCCAACACCATCCCGTGAATGACAGGCGTAACAGTTGAGCAAGGCCATGCGAGTGGCAACGCGTTCGGAGGGGGAAGGCTTTGCCGGCGTGGCAATGGTCTTGAGCGCGTCACCGACCAGCTTGTATTGATCACTGGAAAGGCCAAAAAACGGCCAGGAACCGGTCGGCTTGGGATTCAGGCAGCCCTGCCCCTCCTTGCCGGCAAGTTCAGAAAGAGATGGCAGCGGCCCCAGGATGCCCTCGGGCTGGACCAGCTTCCCACCGGGAGTGACCGTGTGACAGGCGGAGCAATTGAGGGACTTAAAGTAGGACTGCCCCTGCTTTACCTTGTCAAAATCGGATAGGAAGCCACTGGTCTTCCCAGGGGTCTTGATGAGGAATGTTGCAATATCAAGGGCCTCCTCCTCCGTGAGCGAAAGAGAGGGCATCCGGCATCCAGGGTTGCTCTTGAGCGGATCCTGGAGGAACCCGGCAAAGGCAAAGGTATTTGAAAATTTCGCCCCGGGATCCAGATTCTCAGATTTACCGTGACAGGCGATACAACCAACCTGCCCATAGAGAGCCTTTCCCTTTTCGGCGGATCCCCGCTTGTCCGAGATGGGTTGTGGACGCTTGAGCATCATCAGGTAATGTGTGATGGCCTCGGTCTGCACCTTGGCGGAACCCGCATGCTTGCCGGCAAGGATATCCGGGTGGGCGGAACCGGGCTTCACCTTTCCCGGTGATGCAATAAAGTTGAGCACCCAGTCAGCCTTGAGGCGATTCCCAGTATTGCTCAAGTCAGGGGCCGTTCCTGCCGGAAGGCCTGCAAAACCGGTCTTGTGCTCATGACAGGAGGCACACTGCAGTTCATTGAGAAGCAGGTTCCCGGCAGCGGCGGGATTGTCCTTCAGGTGCTCAAGGCCGGGTATGTCAACGGCGGCACCACCCAACGACGGGAGAGTAAACAGGAGCAGGATGCGAAAAAAGGGATGCAAAACAGGACCTAAAGGCTCTTGATGCGAATATTGCGGAAGAGCACCGGTGAACTATGGCCGGCAAAGCCAAAATGTCCTTCTGCACGATCCTTGCCGGGATGTGGCTTTCCAGCCATATAATCTGTCACCTTGCTGAGATCGGTATCCAGGATTTCCGTACCATTCAGGATAACCTTGATGGTCGGTCCCTTGACGGTGACCTCCTGCTCATTCCATTCACCGGGTTTCTTCAGGTGGCCACGCTTGGCAGCGGCCATACCGTAGGCGGAACCATGATACTGGCGCTTGTCGAGCTTGGCATATTTCGGGTGGGTATTGTCGAGGACCTGCAGTTCACACATCCCGTAGTATGCTGTGTCCCCTTTGCCGGGATAGCGAATTGCGAGACCATTGTTGCCGCCAGGAGGGAGGTTGAATTCAAAGCGCACCACGAAATCCTTGTAGATTTCCTTGGTGTGGATGGTTCCACCCTTGCCCTTCCGGCACTGGATGGCACCGTCAACAACCTCGTAATTGGCCAGCGGGCCGGCCCATCCATCAAAATCCTTACCATTAAAGGTACTCTTGAATCCGGTCTCAGACTTCTTGCCCTTGCCACCCTTGGCACCCGACTTGCCTTTGAGTTCCTTGATATAGATGTTACGCCAGGAAATTTCACCGCCGTGGGTCTGGAGCTGGATTGGGCCCTTCTTGGGAAGTGAACCCTTGCGATTGAAGTAGTTCTCAAGCCGGACGTTATCGACGACCAGTTTGTCATTGAGGTGGATGGTACAATTCTCACCAACCAAGCGGATTCGAAAGCTGTTCCATTCGCCGAATGGTTTGTCAGCCAGCACGAGCGGATCCTTGCCGGGTGCTCCCTTACTGTTGTTCCATAGACCGCCTGAACCCTTGTCGGCACCAATCTTCCACTTGCCACCCTCCTTGGTGTAGTCCCAGATCTGTACCTGGGGCACGCCGCGAAGATAGATTCCACTATCCGCCTTGGCTACCGTCTTGTAATCGACCAGCAATTCAAAATCGCCGTAGTTCTTAATCGTTGAGAGGTAAAGCCCGTGACCGTCGTTGTGAAGGACATCACCCTTGGCGGTCCAATGCTTGTTGATATCCTTCAGGCTGGCTGCCTTCTTCTTGGCCAGTTCGTCTGCACTGAGTGCCATCCACTTGGCTGGATTCTCAGTTTTCAAGCCCCACCAGCCATCAAGATTCTTCCCGTTGTACAGGGAAACAAAACCCTCGGGGGGATCAATCTTGGCAATGACCGCCAGACCGGGAATTAAACAAAACAGAAGGGAAACATGGAGGATGGGTTTCAAGGATTTCATATTATCGTTTGGTAATTTGGGAAAAAGATTGGATGGGGATTTATTGAAAAGTAGACAACCTCTAATTCCCTGAGCTTGACAGGTTTGGGACTAAAACCATCCCAAAGGGTATAGAAAAAATCTATTTTATAGGTAACAATATGAAAAACTTAATCCATTGCCTGATCCTCTCAATACTGGCTACCGTCCTACCAATGCAGGGCGCAAACCTGAAACCCGGCCTTGTCGGGGAATACTTCAAGAGCCGTCACAGTAATATTCCCAAGGGTGCAAAGCCCTTCCTTGTCCGGATCGACAAACAGGTTAAGTTTCCCGAGGTCAGCGGGGATTTTTATGGGTCCAAGCTGAGCCAGAACCTTACTGTCCGGTGGACCGGCCAGCTCATGGTTGAGAAATCCGGTGATTACAAATTTGCATCCGCATCCGATGACGGTTCACGAATCCTGATTGATGGGAAGATTGTCGTAAACAACTGGGGGGACCACTCATGGACAAGGAAGGAAGGAAAAACCCACCTCACATTTGGCATCCACAAGATCGAGATTCAACTGGATCAGGGTGGAGGCGGCGTGGGTTGCATCGCCTACTGGACCCCCCCGGGAGGAAAAGAGGAACCCATTCCGACAAAAGCCCTTTACCACAAGCCAGAACAGGCTGAAATTGCCTGGGACAAGAAGGGCTGGGAAAAGGCAAGGGCCGGTAGAAGCAAACCCGCCCCACGCCGACCCACGGCCGGAGGTGGCACCATTCCCGCAAATTTTGGAAACTTCATTGGCACTGCCGTCCGGGTCGGGCAGGACGAGCACGGGGATAATATTGCCTACCGCGCCCAGGTCATTCGTCTCAACGAGGATGGTTCCGCGGGTGTGGTCTTTGACGCCGACACCATACGGATGGCGGTTGGATGGACCCAGCCTGCAATCAAGTTTGAAGGACTCCCCTTCTCCGGTGGCCATGGTGCATTCCCCAACATCCGGGGCGCCACCACGTTCACCAACAAGGCCCTCCCCGGCTGGGCGAAGGATGGCGTCCTCAGCGACCCGCGTGAAGGTCCCTACTCCCGGCTCGGTCCCCTCCCCCGTGAATGGGCCAAGTACAAGGGACTCTACATTCATGGTGACAAGACCATTCTCAAGTACACCGTTGGCAGTTCAACAGTCCTTGAGTATCCCCACCTCAACGGTGAAGGAGAGGAAGCATTCATCGTCCGACGCTTTGAAATCGACAACCCAAGCAAGCCCCTGACGCTCGTCATTGCCGATGTACCCGCGACCGGGGTGGAGATCTCCGGCAGCATCGCCACCTTTGGCGAATCGACCATCGGCGTCCAGGGTCTCGGCAAAGGCAAGATTGTCCAGGAAGGCACCACGCTCTGCCTTCAGGTTCCCGGCGGTCCCGAAACCTTTCAGGTTGCCTATGCAAAGGCCAGTGATGCAGCGGCCACCAAGGTGAAGGAATTCACAGGCCTTGAGATCAAGCTCTCCAGCCTCAAGTTGCTGACCAGCGGCGGTCCTGCCCGCTGGGGCGACCCAATCGTAATGAAGGGCCAGCTCAGCAAGGATACCAACAAGGCCTACGTCATTGATCGAATACCCGTGCCCTACAACAACCCGCTCGAGCCCCGTATGCGCCTCGGCGGCTTTGATTTCTTTTCCGACGGGACAACCGCCGCCGTCTGCACCTGGGACGGGGACGTCTGGATCGTCAAGGGGATCGACGAGGACCTGGACGAGGTCACATGGAAACGGTTCGCAACCGGCCAGCATGAGCCCCTTGGCCTCAAGATTGTCGACGATATCATCTACACCGTGGCCGATGACCAAATCACCCGCTACCATGACCTCAACAAGGACGGTGAGGCTGACTTCTACGAGAACTTCAATAATGACTGGGACCTCACCAATGGTTTCCACGCCTTTTGCTTTGACCTCCACACCGACCCCAAGGGCAACTTCTACTTTGCATTCGGCAGCCCCGTCCGCGGAGGCGGCCGCAGTTTCGAGCGCATGGGTCGTCACCACGGCTCCATCATCAAGGTCAGTAAGGACGGCTCCAGGATGGAGCGTTACGCCACCGGCCTTCGCGCACCCAACGGCATGGGCGTCGGCCCAGACGGACAGGTCACCAGCGGCGACAACGAGGGTACCTTTGTTCCCCGCAGTCCCATCAACTGGATGACCCCCGGCAGCTTCCATGGCGTCGTCGATGCAGCTGCAGGCTATACCAACATGAAGACCACACCAACCGTATCCCAGCTCAGCAAGGGACGACCCAAGCACCTCGACCCCTCCGAGGCACCAAAGCCGCTGGCCTGGCTACCCAAGGGCGTCGACAACTCCGGTGGCGGGCAGACCTGGGTCACCAGTAAAAAATGGGGGGGACTGGACGGGGAACTCCTTCACCTTTCCTACGGGCGAAGCGCCCTCTACCTCGTGGTCAAGGAATTTGTCAACGGCCAGATCCAGGGAGGCGTCGTCCCCTTCAAGCTGCGTTTCACGTCCAGCTGTATGCGCGGCCGATTCAACGAGCGCGACGGACAGCTCTATATTTCCGGGCTCAAGGGTTGGCAGACCAACGCCGGCAAAAACGGAGGCCTTGACCGGGTCCGGTACACCGGGAAGCCCGTCAACATGCCGAAAGGGCTGAACATAAAGAAGGACGGACTCATCCTCCACTTCACCAGCAAACTGGACAAGGAACTTGCCGAGGATCCCGGGTCCTATTCCATCCGCTCCTCCAACATTACATGGTCCCACAACTACGGGTCCGGGGACAAGGACCAGAAAACCTACAAGGTCGAGTCAGCCAGGCTGCTCGGGGACGGCAAAAGCGTGCAACTCAAGGTTCCCACCATCGGCCCCGCGCACCAGATGGAAATCTCCATCGACGTCGAGACCGAGGACGGTGACGAGATCATCACCAAAATCTGGAACACCGTACACGAGCAGAGTTAAGGCTCCCGGCTAGGCAAGCACCCCTTGGGTCGGCTCGAAGCCGGTCAAGCGTTGGTCGAGCCCGCCATAATGGTAGGTCAGGTTCTCGTGGTCAAGGCCCATCAGGTGCAGGGTCGTGGCATGGAGGTCGCTGACGTGGTGCCGGTTGACCGCCGCCTCGTGCCCCAGATAACGAGGGTCTCATCGAGCATACCCCGCTGTGCCAGATCGGAAAGCAGGCCCGCGACCGGCTGGTCAATTTCCGGGCAGTAGACCCTAAGGTTCTCCTCAACCCCATTGTGGGCGTCCCAGTTCTGCTGCTGGTGCCCGCCGGGCAGGTCCAGGGCGGTCTGGTATTCCTTGAACTGGAAAACGATCGCCTGATCAAGACCCCGATCACCAATTTCTCCCTGGAAAGCCAGCAGGTGTTGCGCACGATCCGCCCGACCATGCCTGTGTTCGAGGAGGCCACCACACCTGTGGCACCCATCCAGCCTCAACAGTAGCCAGGCAGCCGACAGGAATTATTATCATAATGACACACTTTTGGCGTGTCTTCCCGGGATACCTTCGTTGGAATGAATGATGTATGAATCAGGAATTACTCCGTAAGCATCTACTCCGACTCCAAGATGCGATCCAGCAGAACGTGGTTGACCAGCAGATGAACTCCGGGAAGGAGGATCTCGCGAGCCTAGCTGAGATCACACAGGCAGATGCCATCTACCGGATCGACAAGGTCAGTGAGGAATTTGTGCTGGAGTGGTTCCGAGAAAACTGGCCGCAGGATTGCCCGGTGGAGTTGATCATGGAGGGGATTGAAGACGGGACCACTGTGTTCCCGGAAGGCACCCCACCGGGAAACCTTCAATACACCTGCATAATCGACCCCATCGATGGAACCCGATGCATCATGGATGACAAGCGTTCGGCCTGGGTCCTCACCGGGATCGCGCCCCGTGAGAACGGACAGGCACCGACCCTCAGGGACATTGAGGTGGTTGCCATGACCGAGCTTCCTCCAACCAAGCAAAGACTGGCCGACCAGTTGACCGGTATTCGGGGTCGGGGAAAAGATGGCATTCAAATCACACGGCGCAACCTGGATAACGGGAAGGTTGCCCCCATCAAACTCCAACCCTCCCGGGCCCGGGACCTCCTACACGGACATGGCATTGTGGCCAAGTTCTTCCCGGAGGCCAAGACACTGCTGACACAGTTTGAGGAGGCCCTTATTGACCGGCTCTATGGATTGGGAGAAACAAGTTACCCAAGGGTATTTGATGACCAATACCCAAGTACAGGTGGCCAGTTTTATGAATTGCTCGCCGGGCGGGACCGAATGGTGCTGGACCTGCGCCCACTTGCTTTCCGAAAGACCGGCAATGAGCGGTGCCTGGCCGCCCACCCCTATGACATCTGCACCGCACTGCTGCTCGAGGAGACGGGTTGCCCAATCATGGGTATGGATGGCGGTCCGCTGGACGCACCACTGGACACCACCTCACCGGTCGGTTTCATGGCCTATGCCAATGAGGACCTAAGAAATACAATCCACCCCGAGGTGATGGAACTGGTGGAGAAATTTCTGCTCTGAGCCGATCCGGTCTTTTTATGTAAGGTCCAGGCTGCACTTCTTCCCCAGTGCCTCTGCAAGCGGGTCAGCATCATCAGCGTTAAAGCCAAGATGAAAATGCCGACGCCATCCCTCGGAAAATTCGTACTTTCCTGAAAGGCGGCCCACTTCGCGATCCTGTTCATCCATGGTGCGAAGGTAGGAATTGAGCCCCTGACTGGCATCGAGCCACGATTGCTGGCTCTGGTGGGCGGATAATGCCTTGAGCTTCAAATCCCTTAGGTTGGATACATCAACAAAGCAATTCGGTACAACCTTTTGCCGAAGGCCATCACACAGGCCGTGAGGCATGGCATGATAGACCGTGACCTCCTTGTTGGGGGGCGCAATGGGTGGATCCGTCTCGAAATTCGGCATACTGTGGGTGAAGGCGGCAGTCACGGCGAGTCGGGAGGTTATCATATGGTCCTCCATGTAATCCTCAGGGGAATGGGTAAGGACAATGTCCGGAGCCACCCCATGAAGGACGGCCGCAAGCCTTCGCAGATGCCGGAGGTCATACAGGATCTCCAGGTCACGGGAAAACGGCTCATGGAAGGTGGCACCGAGAATTTGGGCGGCCTCCCGGGCCTCCCCGTCGCGAACCCGCTCAACCTCCGCCGGTTCCAAGGACTGACTACCGCAGTTGCCGCTGGAGAGGTTGAGGTAGTGGATGTCCCAACCGACCTCCTTCAATTGAGCCAGGGTGCCCGCCATGACGAACTCAATGTCATCCGGATGGGCGGCGACGGCGATGACGGTCCTGCGACCCCCGATCACTCGGACTTTTTGGTGGACTGCTTCAGGTACTGGAAGAACTCGCTCTGGGTGGAAAAGATCAACCAGTCATTCTTGCTGATGGTTGTCTTGTAGGCATTCAGGGTCGTGAGGAATTCATAGAACTCGCGGGACTCAGCACTTTGGTTATAGGCCTCTGTGTAGATTCGTGCAGCCTCTGCATCCGCCTGACCATGAATTTCCCTCACCTGGCGTTCGGCCTCGGACTTGATGGTTTCCTGTTCGAGTTGTTGTAGTCCCCCGATCTTGAGGGCTTCGCCCTTTCCTTTTCCGGTAAACTCTGCCACCTTCTCCTCCTGGGAGGCAATCATGCGATCAAAGATTTTAGCCTGATCCACGGCAGCATAGTTGATCCTCTTGAAACGGAAATCCAGCAACGCAATTCCAAACTCCGCCAACGTGGGCTTCGCATCACTCAGGATTTCACGAGAAATCTTCAAGCGACCGACATCGAACGTCTGGAGGACGTTCGCACCTTTGCCTGATCCCCCGTCTTCATCTTGAGCCTTTTGAGCCTCCTCTGTGGACAGCTTCTTGTCTTCACGCTCCTCTGAGCGTACAATCTCGGCAAGGGGGTGATCGGCGATTGCCTTGCGGGCAGCACCGTCCAGGATGTCGTCAAGACGGGTCCTTGCGCCAGACTCATCCTTGACCTTTTCAAAGAAAGATTTGGCATCCTCAATCGCCCAGCGGGCATAAGTATCGATCTCGATGAATCGTTGGTCCCCGGTTGTGACCTGACTCCTGTGACCATCCCATTCAAGATAGCGTTTGTCGAATAAATGAACCTTTTGAATCAATGGAGTCTTGAACTTTAGGCCCGGATTTGTCTCCTCTTTGACCACCTTGCCGAGCTGGGTGATGAAAGCCTGTTTAGTTACGTCCAATACATAGATGGATGAGAAACCGACGATCAGGATCGCCAGTAATATAAGTGTGCCAAATGCAAATGCTCCCTGCTTCATCGTGTGCCCTCCTGGTTAAGATTGAGTAGTGGCAGGATACCGGATACATCCTCATCGAGAATGATCTTTCGGCCTGCCTTGTTGAGGACCGTCTCCATGGTCTCAAGGTAAATACGTTTTCGAGTGATCTCAGGAGCCCTCTGGTATTCTGCGAACAATGAATTAAAGGCAGCAGCATCCCCCTTCGCCTCGTTGATGCGTCGTTCCTTGAAACCCTTCGCCGTCGCGACAGACTTTTCAGCTTCCCCTTCAAGCGGTTCAATGACCTGATTGTACTGGGCCCGGGCCCGCTCAATCAAGGTATCCCGCTCCTGCTCGGCTTGATTGACCTTGTTGAAGTATGGTTTAACGCGCTCAGGTGGATTTATGTCCTGCAGAATAACCTGATCGACCCGGACTCCCAGCTCATAATCCTTACACATCGCCTGAAGCTTCTCAATGACCTTGCGCTGGATGAGGGTTCGGCCTGAAGTCAAAACCTCGGTGATGGTATGGTCCCCCACCACCTGCCGCATGACCGCTTCATTCATGTCCCGGAAAGCCATTATGGCCTCATTGTGTTGAGGCCGCCTGTCATGGACGCGGTATTTAAAAAGGTACTTTTTCGGGTCAGTAATGGTAAACTGGGTAACCCACTCGACATCAGCCACATTGAGATCACCCGTGAGCATCAGCGATTCAGCATCGTAGTTGCCCCCGTATTGGTATTGGGAACGGGAATTGCTCGATACCGTACGAAATCCGAATTCCTCCTTCAATTGGCGGAGGACGGGGACCTTGTATTCCTGCTCAATTCCAAAGGGAAGCTTTGTGTTGAATCCCATCTCCCTGATTTCTCCATGTATTTTACCGAGGCGAAGGACGACAGCCTGCTCCTCGGGATCCACGGTAAACCAACTGGTCATCACGCCGACTACGACGATGATCAGGAGGACCACTCCACCGATACCAGCCGGTATCTTCTGGATGACATTTTTTGCAATATTTGATGCGTCTGACATATTGTTTCTAGGTTAATAAAATTTACTCGATTTCAAACACTCCTTCAATCTCCACAGCCATTCCACCGGGAAGTGAACCCATGCCTACGGCACTGCGAACCCCGACACCGGCTTCCTCACCAAAAATGTCGCGATAAAGCTCACTACAGCCGTTGATGACTTGTGGGTGTTGCTTGAAATCCGGTGGGCAATCAACCATGCCCAGCAACTTGATAACCCGCTTTATACGATCCAGACTGCCCAAATGGGCCTTCATGCTGGCAAGGATGGCAAGGCCGGTCTGGCGGGCAGCCGCCTGTCCCGCCGCAACATCAAGATCTGTACCGACTTTCCCACAAATATAGGTTCCATCGGCTTGGTAAGGGCCATGACCGGAGAAAAAAGCCTGATTACCAACGATGAGAACAGGCTGGTAGATCCCGCCCTTCGGAGGTGCAGGAGGAAGTTCTATGTTCAGTTCAGTTAGCCGTGCCTCGATACTCATTATGATTTAGAAAAATGGGTTAAACTTCCGGGGAGGTCCAGCCTGCATCATCTGGAAAAACATTTTCAAGAAGGACCCTGGAACGAGGCTCAACCAAAAACTCATCAACCGCACCGGCCCATCGGGCGTAATGTTCAGTGGTCTTGTGGTGGTCAAGGTCAGATGCTGACTTGTAAACCTCGACAAAAATAAAACGGGAGGAATCATCCTGGTCCTGGACGACATCAAAGCGCACGGCACCCGGCTCCCTGAGCGTGTTGCGCGCATTGTCGAGGGTGATTTCCTTGAACTGCTGAATACAGTCTTTCTTTACCTGTAGAAAAACGTGAATAATAAACATGGCCGGCAAATAAGGAGGGTATTTGGGCATCCGTCAAAGACATTCCGAATTGGACGCAATTGACAATCACACATCCACTCCTATCCCTACCTATCCATGAAAGTCCGTAAAGCTGTAATCACCGCAGGTTCACCAAGCCAGCGCAGTCTCCCATTGCAAACCCTAATTGATGGGGACGGGGAGGAAAAAGCTGTCCTGCAAATCCTTGTTGAGGAAGCCCTGCGCGCCGCCATCAAGGAAATTGCCATTGTTGTACAACCCGGGGATGAAGATACTTTTGCAAAGGTGGTGGGCGAACATGCCGATAAGCTAACCTTCATCCAGCAAACTAACCCAAGGGGGTATGGCCATGCACTTTCATTGACACGTGACTTCGTGGCTAACGAACCCTTTTTACATCTGGTGGGAGACCATCTGTATGTAAGCGCCAATGAACGTGGATGCGCAGAGCATCTGGTACGGACTGCCGAGGAACATGGCTGCGCAATCTCTGCGGTGCAGGAAACCCGTGAGAACCTGCTGCCATATTTCGGGACGATTGGTGGTCGCTGTCTTCCCGGACACCAGGATCTCTACGAAGTTGATGCAGTCATTGAAAAACCAACGCCGACCCTGGCAGAGCAGGAACTAATCGTGCCAGGAATTCGTGCCGGACACTACCTGTGTTTCTTTGGAATGCACGTACTCACCCCGGCTGTGATGGGAATTCTTGACGAAAAGCTTGCGGACGAGGAAGCGCGGCCCAGCCTTTCAGGCGCACTTCAACAACTGGCACAACGGGAAAAGTTCCTTGCCCTGGTCATGCAGGACCGCCGTTACGATGTAGGTGTCAAGTACGGTCTGCTGACCGCCCAGCTTGCAGTATCACTCAACGGTCAGGATCGGGATGAGGTCCTGACCCGGCTTTTGACGCTATTGGCAGGTGCCCGCTAAACAAACCGGCATGTCCTTTCTTTTAGAGACAATCCTATCCAACGATGCTGATGTTCGTAATCGGCCATTGGAAATATTTTGTGAAACTGCCAGCATCGATGAACTTCTCTCCGAGTGTGTAAAACTGGACACTTTTCGCCGGAATCATGACAATCTATACGAGCGGGTCCGGGCACTCTTCTTCCTTTACGCCATTCACCGGTTTTATCTTCCCTTTAAGAAAAACTTTCCCGGCAAAGGGCGCATTCCATTCCCGGGACACGAAAGCCTGCTTGAGCGACGTTTCGGCGAAGCCATTGATGCATTTTTGATAATTCAGGAAAAGGATGGGCCCAACGCCACAATCTCCAGCGCACTCTCTGAGGCCTATCATCGACTAGCCTTCCAAACTCTTGCAAACCAGGTTCGGCGAAGTGTGCGTTCCGTCCAAGGAAACCAATGGATGTTCCGTGTGGGACATACTGCGGACCACCCATTACGAATCCACCCGAGGCTCCTGCATCCTGATCCAATGACCGGTCTGTTCCCTGTCATTGCAGAATCCACTGCTGTACGGATGGATTTAACCCATAGTGGATGGAGTGACATATTCTTTCTCGGCATGGACTACCCTGCCGGTGCGCAGGTCCTGAATATATCCATCGACCTGTGTCTCAACAAGAACGGTGAAACATCTGAGCCCCGACCACCTGTAGAGGCATACGTCCGAGTAATTGATCAACCATTGCTCCGATTGTGTAGCGTGGATCTTGAAACCACGACCGATGTCCGCAGTATTGGTGAAGTCTTTGATTTTGCAAAGGACTACCTTGGACTCCTTAAGGCGGCGGTCATTGCCTCAGGTATTGTGCCCCCGGGCATTGAAAGTGCACGACAACCACTGGAGGATCTGTTGGCGAGGCTGGCAGGTCCCGGTCGTGGACTTGAAGTCGTCAGCAAGGTTAACAATATTCCCAAGGGATCGCGGTTGGCTGTTTCCACAAACCTGCTCGGCAGCCTCATTGCCGCCTGTATGAGGGCAACCGGCCAAGTCAATAGTCTGGAGGGGGCACTGACAGAAACCGAACGGCGAATAGTGGCCTCACGAGCCATCCTCGGCGAATGGATTGGAGGATCAGGAGGTGGGTGGCAGGACTCCGGTGGTGTGTGGCCCGGAATCAAACTGATTGAAGGTGTCGAGGCCACAGAGGATGACCCTGAACATGGCATAAGCAAGGGCCGACTGCTTCCACGACACCACATTTTCAACACCGATGAAATCCCACCCGGGTCCAGAAAAAAACTGGAGGAAAGCCTCGTGCTTGTACATGGTGGCATGGCACAGGATGTGGGACCCATCCTTGAAATGGTTACAGAGAAATACCTTTTGCGGTCCGGCAACGAGTGGAAGGCCCGTCAAGATGCCATCCGCCTGCTTGACCAGATGGTAAACTCGCTGAAACAAGGAAATATAGAGCGGGTCGGTCGACTCACGCAACAGAACTTTGACGGCCCCATCAAGACCATCATACCCTGGGCGACCAATGAATATACGGAATCAGTTATCAAGCAGGTCCGTGAGGAATTCGAAGAAGACTTCTGGGGATTCTGGATGCTTGGGGGTATGGCTGGAGGTGGCATGGGATTTCTCTTTGCACCCTGGAAAAGAGAAGAGGCACAAAAGCGCCTAGCAGAGATTCTCCAAGACACGAAGCAGCGTCTGGATAAGGCACTGCCCTTCGCCATGAATCCGGTCACTTATGACTTCTCCATCAATGAGAATGGTACATGCGCAAAAATAAATGAAGGAACGTCCGCCCTTTTGCCCACATCCTATTATCAGGCCATCCTCCCGGGAATAATCAGCAGGGATTCCAAACCTCTCTCCCCTGCCCGCCATGCCGAACTCGTACAGGTACGACGAAAAAGTCAGACGGACCACGATTTGGCCAAGGCCCTGATTGACCAAAGTCAATCGCAATCAGGACAGGGTGAAACACCCGACTCAAACAAGGAACTTGAAACAGCGCTAAATGCCCATGGGTTTGACCCTTCACAGCATGAACAAATTCGAAGCGAAATCAAAGCCGGTCGGATTGGCCTGGCTCAAAACCGCCTATCGCCAAGTACGCTCATCGAGGACGTTCCTGTAAACGACCTCATGGATGCCACCGGTGAACCCAAGCGGGAATGGCACGATACCGGTATGGATGCCCTATCCGCAGGCAAGGCAGCTGTTGTCACCCTTGCCGGAGGTGCCGGAAGTCGATGGACACGAGGCGCCGGTGTTGTAAAGGCGCTTCATCCTTTCACCCAATTTGCAGGCCATCACCGAAACTTTATTGAGGTTCATCTGGCCAAGGTTCGAAAGACCTCCAAACTCTATGGACATCCAGTCCCCCATATAGTAACCACCAGTTACCTTACCCACCAACCGCTCACCCGCTGGCTGGAAGCGACCACCCATTCCACCGATACAGAACAATTGCACCTCTCCCCGGGTCGCTATGTGGGCCTGCGAACAGTTCCAATGGTTAGAGACCTGCGATTCAGTTGGGAGGAAATGGCCCAGCAGGTTCTCGACGAGCAGGAGCAAAAAATGCAGAAAAGCCTGCGGGGGGCACTCATTGAATGGGCACGGAGTACAGGTGAAGGGGCTGATTATCGGGATAATCTATCCCTGCAGTGCATGCATCCCGTGGGGCATTGGTACGAAATACCAAATCTTTTGCGCAACGGGGTTCTTGCCCAACTCCTAAAAAAGCATCCAAACCTGGAGCACCTGCTTGTCCACAATATCGACACCCTGGGGACCGACCTTTCACCAACATTTCTAGGTGCTCACATAGAATCCGGCGCAGACCTTACATTTGAAGTCATCCAGCGTGAAATTGACGATCGTGGCGGGGGGTTGGCCAAGGTTAACGGCCAAAATCGTATCATTGAAGGACTGGCACTCCCCCGGGAGGAATGTGAGTTTGACCTCTCCTGGTACAACACCCTGACCAATTGGATCAGCATCCCGGGATTACTCCGTTTCTTCAAGCTGGAAAAATCAGACCTCACCGATGAAAAAAAGGTCGCCCAGGCCATTCAGGATGCAGCAGGCAGGATGCCCACCTATGTTACATTGAAGGACGTCAAAAAACGATGGGGCCGGGGACATGAAGACATTTTCCCTGTAGCCCAGTTTGAGAAGCTATGGGGGGACATGACCGCCATTCCGGATCTGGATTGTCAGTACCTTGCCGTGCCACGAAAGCGTGGCCAGCAACTAAAGGAACCGGCACAACTGGATGGATGGCTGCGCGATGGATCAGCGACCTTCGTTGACAGCCTCTGTGAATGGGGGTAATTACGCTCTAAACATCGCAGAGCTCAACCGCCTCAGTCAGGCCCTTTAGAGGATCACGAGTTGGAATGAACTCCTGACCGACAAAACCCTTGTAGCCAATATCCAGAAGCGCCCGCATGATGGGTGGGTAATTAATCTCCTGTGTGTCATCCAGTTCACCGCGCCCGGGATTCCCGGCTGTATGGACATGGCCGATATACTCTCCACACTCACCTATCCGACGGATAACATCCCCGTCCATGATCTGCACGTGATAGATGTCAAAAAGTAGTTTCACATTCGGTGAACCGACCTTCTTTAAAATCTCCATGCAGTAATCAATATGGTCACCCTGGTAACCGGGGTGACCCTTATTGGGGTCGGAATCGTCACGGGTGTTAAGCATCTCCAGGCAGAGGGTGACCTTTTTCTTTTCAGCATCAGCAGCAATTGCCTTCAGTCCCTTGACGCAATTTTTAATTCCCGCCTCGGGGCTGATGTCCTCAGCGAAACCATTGAAGGCAATGACATTGGGAGAACCAAACTCTGAAGCCGCATCAATAGCCTTGCGTGTCGCGGCACCCACCTTCTCGTGGTACTTCGGGTTGTTCCAACCCTGGATAAAAGGGGGACCTCCCATATCGATCGGGGTGATTGCGCAAGTCAGACCATGTTTGGATAGGATTGGAAATTGATCGGGGGCTATCAGTTCAATACTTTTACAACCCAAGTCGGATGCCACCTTGCACATTTTATCGGTACTCCAGTGATTGGCAAAGCACCAGGAAACAACAGATTGGTTGATGCGACCTTTTTTTACACCGCTTTTTTTACGAAAAAGGCGTATCTTGTTTGCCTGAGTGGAAGTTGGTGCCAGTGCGGAAGCACCTGCGGCAAGACCGAGGCCGGTCTTGAGGAGGGTGCGACGGGAAGTGGAGTTTTCTTGGAATTGCATGATGAAGTGTATGAGAATTTCAGTGATTTAAGAAAAGATTCTGAATATTCCATGTACGTATTGTCAATGACGAGACGTAACAAGTCGGCAAAAGTTATTTGTGGTTCATCTATTTATACACCTGCTGAAAGAATCAACCTCAGGTCCATACAAGTTGATGAGCACATGGTACAAGGGGAAAATATCAACCTGTTCGATCTTCAGCAATCGCAACCTTTAATGTCCGACCAGCAAAATCCTTCTCATTTAAATCATCAACGGCTTTCAAGGCCATTTCCTCTGACCCAAGAGTCACAAAAGCAAAGCCTCTTGATTTTCCTGTAAACTTGTCCCTTCCGAGAAAAACCTCCTGCGGGTCGTATTGCGCGAAAAGGTCAAGCAAGTCGATGCGTTCTGCCTCAAAGGCAAGATTTCCAATATAAACTTTTTGGCTCATCAAATATTAAAAAGGGGATGCAGGTAATCTTTGCCATCACCCATGTCAAATGCTTGCTCTACGGAATCAATTCATATTGACACTCAAACAAGCCCTATTTGACTACAAACCATGTTCATCAAACGCTCAATGAACCTGCCATTCAAAATCAGGATTCTTATAGTTGCAACCTTGGCTATTCTATCCTCAACACTATCGGCTCAAGATAAAAAAGAACCTGAAAAGAAGCCCCCTCTCAAACCCCGGCCAGTTGCAATTTTTGAAGACAAGAACCTTGAGAATGCAGTCCGCAAGCAGGTATTTGAAAAACGAGACAACAAGACGCCACTTTACGCCAATGATGTGCAGCATGTCTCCGCCATTATGGGCAAAGGCATGGAAATCAAGAGTCTGAAGGGGATCGAGCACTGCAAGGAACTTGCCTCACTGGAACTCCCGGGTAATTCCATCACGGATATTTCACAACTCAAGGGACTGAGCCGACTTCAGCTCATCGATCTTTCCGAAAATAATATAACAGATACTTCTCCTCTAAAGAATTTGGGTATCCTACAATACCTGAACCTCGAGAATAACCAGTTAACCGATGTCACCCCACTTGGCAACATCCCGTCTCTTCGCTCACTATACCTGACTCACAATCAACTCACTGACATTACTCCTCTTGCCAAACTGACCAAACTCTGGTCGCTTTACCTTGGTGAAAACGAACTCACTGACATTACCCCCCTGAAAAATATCCCGCACATCGACATCCTGGACATTCGCAACAATAAGCTGACAGATATCACTCCGATTGCAGGTCATAAATCATTCCGCATGCTTTTCCTGCAGGGCAACCAGTTAAGAAACCTTGGACCACTACTGGACACAGTAAAAAAAGACGCCGTGGAAAAACGTGAGTACAGTACTTTTTTGCGTATCTGGACCAATGGGAACCCCCTCCCCAAAGGGCAGATTGCAGAACTGAAAAAACACGTAAAGGAGGTGCAGTAGACAGGGAGTCAAACATCGCCACCTTGTTCTACCAGAATATTCTCCATTCATAGTAGAACCAGACAGAATGAAAATTGAACGTCGCGCCTTCATAAAGTCTACAGCACCCCACCGTTCAATCACCCCCGGTCACCTCGGCTACGTCTCCCAAAACCTAGGTCGTGCACTTAATTGGGATCCGGGGAAGGAGAAGGTCACCGGAGACAAGCAAGCCGACAAACTCCTGAAAAGCGTGGAAACTGGGCTAAGCGACTTTAAAACGGGGCTGGATCAGTATTTACGCTCACAAACCCTTCCGGGACACTAGAAAGATTCTCGCCTACCTCTCTGGATTTGCGACTGCCCCTCCTATTCAACCAAAGGAGCTGTCTGCTCCTTGGATGTGATTCCGGGCGGCAGCTCCATGAGCTTGATATTGCGAAAGTGGATTTCCGCACCCTCAGACTCGAGGCAAAGATAGCCCTTCTTGTACTGAACATTCCGGATTCCATTGACGAACTTGCCATTGACCGAGAGCTTGGCCACACCATCGACAAGCACTACATCGTAATAATTCCATTCACCACGCCCCTTACAACGGTTCTCGAGGGACTTGCTGCGCGAGCCACGGGGATTGTCCGGGGTTGCTTTTAACCCGCCCGCACCAAATAATTCACCATGGACGTAGGCAATCGGCGGCTTCTTACCATTACGAGCGTGAATGTTCACCCAGTCCAGCTCCAGCATCTGTATTTCCAGTCCCTTGGGCAGGCGGTTACCAAATGGCTTGGCATCACTCCAGGCAAAGACTCCGGAATTGCCACCAGGCTCCATATGTCGCCACTCAATGTGTAGCAGAAAGTTTTCATATTGACGCTCTGATCGCATGACACCAATCGGCTTACCTTTGCAGATTAGCAGACCGTCTTTCACGTACCATGTTGACGGAGAAGTATTGACGTCAATCCAACCCGTGAGGTCCTTCCCATTGAAAAGGTCAATCCACTTGGGCACCTCCGAACCGTAAACCGGCCACGCTGAAGCGATTAATATCCAAGCAATTACCCGTAATATATGGTTATTCATGTCCTGACTCCTATTGATTAAAAATTGGGATAAACTTCACGCATATAATGTTTTTACCGCAATGCTTTTGTTATGGCATCTTTTCAACAGAGGAAAAGGAATCAAACAGTTTTTGAATTTCAACCACTCCCATTTAAGTCATCGAATTTGGAATCCTTTTTATACAAATGATAGAATCCTGTATCACATATAAACTCACTTCAGTTGATCCAGGAAATCTTGATATTACCCGGTCCAAGGGTTTTCATTAAAATCGATCTCGCGTTAATGAGGTACTCGCGTGCTTTGGTCTTATCTCCTGTTTTTAAGTGAATCAATGCAAGATTGTTATAACTGGAAGCAACATGTGGATGCTTTGCGCCATGAACCTTCAAAAGGATTCCCAAACACTTCTCGTGGGCATAACCAAGGTTCCTGTAGCTGGCGGCAAGAAAAGGATGTCCCGGCTTCAGGGTCTTTAATGAATATCCAGAGCCTTTTCAAGATGCTCAATGGCTTCACCATGAAAACCAAGGAAGAGATAGGTTTTTCCCAGGATGTTCCGAACAACCACCTCCGCCTCGGGTTGTTTTCTAAGTTCGTGTATTTTGTCCGAACCATTATCCAAAATCATCTTCAGCGACAACTAATCCTCTACAGCCAGTCCATCATTTTTTTAAGGATTAACGGAGATTAAGATGCTTTCAAGGAACTCGCTGACAGTAGTTGCCTTCTGTAATTCCAGAGACATCTTAAGATTGCGCTCAGTCTCTAATTTGTTCTGCAGTTGTGTATCGGTATCGGGTACTGGTTTCTCAGGCCAATTTTGCTTCGTCTCACGCTCTTGCTCCTTGTGAACCTCTGTGTTGTCCCTAAAGACCAATAGTCCAGTTAGCACAATGAACAAGCCCAGTAGTACCCAGCTCAACTTCGACACCCGTATCGAACCCCGGACCGACTTTTTTTTACTGGATTCGTCCACCATCCCCCCTATTCCAACAACAATAATCAAACAAGCACGGGCAATTGTAATTGAAAACAATTATGGACATCCCTTTACAGGTTCAAACAGTAACAATGGCATGTCAAACTCTTCGATAACCTTTTCGGGTATCAAGCATTGCCCCTGTCATCCAATGGATTGTATTTCAATACCGAAAAAACTTATCTCCGTCAGGAGCTTCAATTTCATTTTGATCGTACTCTGTAGCAATCCGCTTAAAGCCACCGACCTACGGATTGATGAAGCGATTCCCTTAAATGGAACACGTCATATTCCGGTCTTCGTAAGGATGGCAGATCAATTATTCGCCAAAGCGGGGGAACATGAAACCTTCTGCAGGGATAACGCAAAGCGCAGCCGCACAGTAAATCGTAAGGCGGTCCTTGCGACCCTGAAATCCAAGTCCCAAAAATCCAGAAAAGAGGTGAATCAGTTGGTGCAGTCACTTGAGAATTCTGGATCACTGCAAAATCCACAATGGTTCTGGATTGTAAACGGGTTTTCGTGTACCGCTCAGCCCGATGCCATTATACAGCTATCCAAGAACCCCAGCGTATCCTTCATCTATCTGAACCGCTTTTATCGGCCAAAGTCCAAACAGTCAATCGGGATGAATGAAACACAAGCGGCAGCGATGCAAAAGCTCTTGGAGCTTCGAACTGCCACCCATTTTGCGCCTGCGCCACCTACAAAGAAATCCAACGCCCAGAAACCAAAAATCCCATGGAATGTACAGGCAATCAATGCAGAACAGGCCTGGCGGAGCGGCGCAAGAGGCCAGGGAGTAACGGTAGCCGTAATTGACTCTGGAATCATCCCCACGACCAGTCTGGCAAAAGCACTCTGGTGGAACAAGGCGGAACTTCTGGACGGAAAGGATAACGACAATAATGGTTTCGTCGATGACGCGTTCGGATACAATTTCACGGACGAAAATGGCTTCCTTCTTGAACAAAACAGATTCACGTCTCACGGAAGTGCCTGTGCAGGAATTATTGCCGGGCGGCAGGCCCCGAAAAGCCGATTGCAGACCGGAATTGCCCCGGAGGCCGAGTTAATGCTCCTAAAGGGATCGTTTGACCTTCGGGCTCTGGAGTACCTGCTACTGCAGGGCGCAGACCTGGTCTCAATGAGTTTTATGATTGTTGACCGTGAACTTGGGCATATACGTGGGCTTTATCGAAACGCCTTCGAGCACCTTTCTGCTGCAGGGGTGCTTGCACTTGGCGGGGCTGGAAACTATGCGTCCGGGCCAAGGGTCAAGCCAAGGGGGCAACAGATCGGAATCCCAAAGGACATCCCCTGCGTGGTTGCAGTTGCCGGCATCAAACAGGATCGATCAGAGGTTGCATTCAGCAGCCGCGGTCCCTGCTTCTGGGAAAACGTGGCCTTCTACAGCGACCATCCCTTGAACAAGCCACTTTCCAAACCGGATATCACGGCCTTCCCTCTCGGGTACCCCACATGGAACCATCCCCCTAAAGGAATGGCCATCAAGCGTGGATGGAAGGAAATCAGCAGGGAGGACGGAGGGGCATCAATCGTGATTGGCCCGGCCGGAAATTCATTTTCCGGTCCACACGGTGTTGGGGTTGCCGCGCTAATGCTCTCAGTCAATAATGAGATCAATCCATGGCAAATCAAAGATTTACTGGAGAAAACTGCCACCGATATTGGGCCCAAAGGCCGTGACCATCAGTACGGGGCCGGCCTCATCAATGCCGTCGAAGCGGTAAAACAGGTCATTAAGCAAAGAGACTTATAATAATAGGCCGAACAAGAAAAATATTAGACTTAGTTTAAGGGGTTCAATCAATTGCACGCATGAAATGCCTGACCTTACTTCTTATCCCCTTATTGCTTGTGGCGGGCCCAGTGAATTGGCCAACCTTCCGTGGTGTAGGAGCAAAAGGATTCGCCGACAATGTGGACCTGCCCGAACAATTTGAAGGGACTACGGGGAAAGGTATCCGCTTCAAGGTCCGCATACCCGGACTTGCGCATTCCAGCCCTGTTGTCTGGGGAGAAAAACTCTTCCTCACCACGGCGATCAGCCAGAATCCCAAGGCGAATTTCAAACCGAGCCTTTACGGTTCCGGTGACGCCTCAACCGATCGTTCCGAGCACAAGTGGAAGGTTATCTGCCTCAGCAAGAATACAGGCAAAATCCTATGGGAACGCACGGCCTGCCAAGGCAACCCAATTGACAAACGCCACATTAAGTCAACCTACGCAAACTCTACACCAGCAACGGATGGACGACACGTTATCGCCTTCTTTGGCTCACAGGGCCTGTACGCCTACAACACAGAAGGTGTGCTCTTATGGCAAAAGGACTTGGGCAGAATGGACATCGGGGCCTACGACCTGCCCGGGTACGAATGGGGGTCGGCCAGTTCACCAATACTACATGAAGGGAAGGTTATTGTACAATGTGATACACAAGGAAAGGATTTCCTGATGGCAATGGATGCGGAAACAGGCAAAACCCTCTGGTATACATCTCGTAATGAATTACCATCCTGGAGTTCGCCAACCGTGATCAATGCAGAAAATCACAGGGAAATTGTGACCAATGGATCAAATTTCATAATGGGTTACGATGTGGAAACAGGAAAGGAAAACTGGAGACTCGGGGGCAGTTCCAAGATAACGGCGCCCACCCCCGTGAATGCAGATGGAATAACTATTGTGGCAAGTGGGCGAGCTCCGGAAAGTCCAATATTTGCCATTCGCAACGGATCCAAGGGGAATATCACGCTGGAACAAAAAGAAAACCGGAACCATTCCGTGGCATGGCGCCACAACCGTCGCGGTCCCTACATGCCAACTCCGCTAATTTACCGTGGAATAGTCTACATCCTGCACAATGAAGGCATCTTCGCTGCCTATGACCTGAAGAATGGAACGGAACATTTCATCAAACGCATCCCCCACAAGGGACACGGGTTTAGTGCTTCACCGGTTGCAGCTGATGGTCAAATTTTTCTGCCCGGCGAGGATGGAACCATACTGAAAATGAAAGCGGGCAAACATTACCATCTGCTCAGCACCCATGAGATGGGGGAACCCCTAATGGCATCCCCTGCCATCTCAGGAAACACACTTTTCCTTCGTGGGAGGGACCATCTGTTTGCAGTTCGGAAGCCCTCCCCTTGACGACTTCCCTGTGGCAGTACATATCCATTCCTAGTAATTAAATTTATATGTTGAAAATGAAACCTCTGCTATTGGACACACCTCCTGATGAATGGAACTTTGAGGGTACCCAGGCATTTCGTGCCAGGCAGATTAGGGAGTGGGTCTATGAACATGGGGTATTGGATTTCCCGGAAATGACAAACCTCCCGGCCAATCTGCGACAGGATTTGGAAGATCAGTGGCAAATCCGCCCAATGGAAATTGCCCGGGTGCAAGGGTCAGAGGACACAACACGAAAGTTCCTTTTTCGACTTCACGACGGACAACTTATCGAGAGCGTGTTAATACCGGCAAATCCCGGAAGTGATGGAACACGTGCGACGAGGATGACCCTCTGCGTTTCCTCGCAGGTGGGTTGTGCCCTTGGTTGCAAGTTCTGCGCCAGCGGCCTCGACGGCCTAAAACGAAACCTAAGCCCAGGAGAAATTGTAGGGCAGGTTCTGCTTGCCCGCATTGAAGCCGGACGAAGGATTGACAATCTCGTCTTCATGGGAATGGGTGAGCCACTGGCGAACCTGCCCAACCTTTTGCCGGCCTTGGATACGATTCTATCCCCTGATGGGCTCGGAATCGGCGCACGCCACATCACACTATCCACTAGCGGCCTTGTCCCCCGCATCCTTGAACTGGCCAGGCACCCGGCCCAGCTTCGGCTTGCCATTTCACTGCATGGATCGGATGACCGGACCCGTGAGCGCATCATGCCCATTAATGATCGTTACCCGATAGCCGAATTACTCAAGGCCTGCGAAACTTTCGTGAAGGAACGCCGCAAGATCATAACCTTCGAATACATCCTTATTCGTGGGATCAATGATGACCTCGGTCAAGCATCCCTACTGGCCAGGCAGGCAAGTAAACTCAGGGCCAAGGTAAACCTTATCCCCTACAACCAGGTTGATGGGCTAGACTGGGAACGTCCGCCCTTGAAGCATATTGAAGCATTTCGTAAACGAGTTGAGAAAGGAGGAGCCAAGGTCACTGTTCGAATGGAAAAAGGACATGATATTGATGCAGCCTGCGGACAACTTCGACTCCGCCATGCAAAGGAAGTCAGTGCAAACCAGATTCCGATCAAATAAAAATGAGTCAGAAAATACCGGATTCAAACACCAAGCTTCTTCTTCGACATGAGGATGAAATAAAAAAGGAACCCAGTACCTGTGGATATAGACAACGTCTTATCAGTCAGGAAGATGACAATGTTGCAGCCTGGGCACACACCGTTGAAATTGATGGGGCAAAGCCACATTACCACAAGCTTGCAACTGAGCTGTACTATGTACTTGAAGGTGAAGGCCAGATCGTCCTCGACGGAAAGGAGAAGGAGGTTAGAAAAGGATCAATGGTCCATATTCCTCCCGGGGTGGTCCATGGAGCTGTCGGCAAAATGAAAGTGCTTGTGATTGGTATTCCGGATATCGATGATTCAGATGTTTATTATCCTTCTTGAGCAAGCCTCTTCCTGGACCCAATGAATCTGAAAATGAAAGGCCAAGGAGCCGTTGTCGTGGGAGGAGCAAGTGGCATTGGCAAAGCCATCACTGAATGCTTTGAGGCTGAAGGCTGCTGGGTCTGTGTCATCGATCTTGTTGAACCTGTTGGTGCAAATGCAAGGCAGGCTGATGTCCGTGACTTTTCTGCCTTGAAGGAATCAGTAGATGAAATCAGCAAATATATCGGACGCATCGACCATGCAGTCTTCGCAGCCGGCATGGGATCAGGCAAGTTCGGTTACCCCTTCTGGAATCTAGATCCAGGAGACTGGGAGGATACCCTTCGCGTCAACCTGCTGGGTGCAGTAAATTTTGCCCATGCCTTTACCCCGTATCTCCGGGAACAGGAGGAAGGGTCCATGCTCTTTATTGCCTCGGTCGCCGGTCAGATAGGCTCGCAGACCGACCCACCTTACTCGGCGGCAAAGGCAGGCGTTATCAACTTCATGCAATGTGTGGCAAAGGACCTTGCTCCCTATAAGATTCGGGCCAATGCCCTGTCACCGGGAATGGTCAGGACCCCCATCAACCAGTCCGTCTGGCAGGCGCTACAAGAGCAAATCCCGGAAAATGAACGCCAGGAATACGATGTTTGGGCCAATGAAAAAATCCAGTCCATCGCCCCGCTTGGTCGCTGGCAGACCCCTGAGGAATGCGCAGCTGTAGCAGTATTTCTTGCATCGTCCATGGGAAGAAATATTACTGGGCAAACAATCAATGTGGATGGCGGACAAGTCATGCACGCCTGATATTCAATTTCACACTAAAATGTTATCAGCAGAAGAAGCACTTACACGCCTAAAGGCAGGAAACCGAGGATTTATAAAGGGGGACGGCAAAACCCAGGGCCTTGTCAATGAAGCCCGCCGTAATCAACTGGTGGGTGGACAGGAGCCATTTGCCATAATACTCGGATGCTCGGATGCCCGTGTCCCGGCAGAGATTGTTTTTGATCAGGGACTTGGTGACCTATTTGTGATACGCGTTGCCGGAAACATTGTAGCCCCATCCCAGATTGGAAGCATTGAATTTGCAGCAAAAGAATTCGGAACTCCTCTGGTTGTGGTTCTCGGACATTCCCAATGTGGTGCAGTTGCAGCAACCATTGACGACCTTACAAATACTGAAGACAACTATTCAAGAAGCCTTCATTCAATAGTCGACCGCATCCGTCCCGCAGTGGAACCACTTATCGGCACCCCTGAATGCAGTGATCCCGAAGAACTGCTTATGGAAGCAGTCCGTGCAAATATTCGAGCCTCGGTCAAGAAGTTGCGTAATGGATCCCCCATTCTTGATGAACTCCAGCAGCATGGTCTTCAAATTGTCGGAGCCAAATATTCACTAAAACGCGGGATCGTTGAATTTCTTGATGAGTAGACCAACTCCCTGCACTCAAATTAAAGCAAAATTTGAGCAGGATGGATTCGTTGAGGTACCTCAGTTTGTTCAAATGGAGGAACTACAGTTAATTGAAGATACACTGGCACGTTTTATCGAGGTGGTTATCCCGGATTTACCCGCAAAGCATGTATTTTATGAAGACAAACATGACTTGGGTACGCTCAAACAAATCCAACAATTACAGGAACATGATGAATTCTTCGAAGCTTTTTTCATGGAAAGACCGAGACAACTAGCCGAGAAACTACTGGGCGAACCTGTTATCGGTATGAATCTCCAGTATTTCAATAAACCCCCGAAGCTCGGCCAAGCTACGCCCGCACATCAAGATGGTTATTACTTCATGATCGAACCCTGCCAAGCCCTGACGATGTGGATGGCGCTTGACCCGGTGGACGAGAAGAATGGTTGCATTCGATACCTTCGCGGATCACATCTCGATGGAATGCGACCACATGAACGGACGCAAACACTTGGATTCTCACAAGGAATCGTGGATTTTGGTAAGAACGAAACACGCGAGGAAGTCCCCTGCCCCGCCAACCCCGGCGATTTGTTGGCCCACCATGCCTTGACCATCCATCGCGCCGATGCCAACCTCAGTCAAACAAGGTCTCGTAGAGCCTTGGGATTCATTTTTTATGGTAAAAGCGCTAACCAGGATACTGTAACCCACAAGGCTTACCAAGAAAAGCTTATCGCCGAAATGACTGATGATGGAAAACTCTAAACTGAACCAATGGATGAATCTTAAGCCCTACTTCCAAATGCCTCTCATGGCATTAACAACTACCATCCTCTGCATATCCGGAAAAGTACTTCAGGCTGCGCCAAAGGAAACAAATGTTTTTACTTCAGGGAAAGGCGCTTACCATACCTATCGAATCCCCTCCACAGTGGTTACATCAAAAGGAACACTGCTCGCTTTCTGTGAGGGACGCAAAAAGAGTCGGTCTGACACTGGTGATATTGATCTTGTCCTTCGACGTTCCGTGGATGGCGGAAATACATGGAAACCCATGCAGGTTGTCTGGGATGACGGCCCAAATACCTGTGGCAACCCGTGTCCGGTAGTGGACAGTACCACCGGCACCATATGGCTCCTTTTAACATGGAACTCCGGTTCATTGCATGAAAGCAAAATCAAGCCCGGGTTTGGCAGGGACTCCCGCCGAGTATTCGTGTCCCATTCAACTGATGATGGGAAGACCTGGGCCAAGCCAACGGAAATTACCTCTGCAACCAAGAAAAACGAATGGACTTGGTACGCCACGGGGCCGGGGGCAGGCATACAGCTCGAGAAAAGTAAGCATGCCGGCAGGCTCGTCATCCCCTGCGACCACAAGCTGCAGATAAATGGAGACCGCAGCTTTCGGTCACACGTCATCTATTCCGACGATCACGGAAAGACCTGGGAACTTGGAGGCATTGCGCCAAAGCCAATGGTCAATGAGTGCGAAGTTGTCGAGCTCTCAGACGGACGACTCCTCCTCAACATGAGAAACTATGACAAGGATACCCGTGCGCGTCAGGTCTGTTTCAGCGATGACGGTGGCCTGACATGGCACGACCAACGCCACGACAAGCAACTGATCGAACCCATCTGCCAAGCTAGCATTCGGAGGTATAGCTGGCCCGGAAAAAAGGAGGACGGAGTCATCCTCTTTTCAAATCCGGCCAGTACAAGCCGGCGTGACAAACTCACAGTCCGTGCCAGTTATGACGATGGACAAACATGGAAGCATTCCAAACTCATTTACATAGGTGGAAGCGCATATTCCTGCCTGGTCATACTGGGCGACCAGACAATCGGGAACCTCTACGAAAAGGACGGATACAAGCAGATTGTGTTTGCCCGGTTCGGGCTCGGTTGGATTCAATCCAGTACAAGAAAATAATCTCCGAGCCCAATGGAGAGTTAATTTCTAACCAAGGAATACAAAAATGTGCGGATCACTATCATCAAGGTGGGCATTCGTCGCTGGAATTATATTCCTGTCAGGATTTACTTTTGGGAATGATACAAAACACATCGTAACCTCGAAGATCAGTCGACTGGGAAATACTTTTGAAAACGACCTAGCCTGCGCTCCAAAACCCGATGACGCAAACGAGGAATGTAAAACCAGTTTCGAGAAAATGAAACCCGGGCCGTTTGATCAAATCAAGACCTCGGTCGGAACTTGGACAAAAGGGAACGGTACAGTTGTTATAAACAAAAATTATTCGAAAACAGGGAAACAGTGTCTCCACTTGACCGGAGGGGAAAAATCCACGGTGACCCTAAAGCCCGCAGGGAATTCCCAAGTGCCCAGGGAACTGACCTTCTGGGCAGAACGTTGGACAAGCCGGACTCCCTTTTCCTTCCAAATCTCCGTCGACCGGGGTAATAGCTGGGAAGAGATATATAATGGCGACAAGAAAGTGCGAGTTGGACGAGCGTTCTTGAGCCATGTGAAGGTGACTTTGCCAGTTGGGATAAAAGGATTGCAGTTCAGTTGTTCAAGTCCACCGACAAGAGGCATCCTCATCGATGACGTTCGCATTGGACCCACCCGCCCGCAGAAAATCATCGATGTCGAGGTCATTCCACTATCGCTTCCGGCCTTGGTGGGGACTGATACATCCGCTCTGCTCAAATTAAAGATCGAGACAGACGGCCAACGGGATCCAATTTCATTAACCGAGTTGCACGCCACGCTCTCGGGTTCCACGAATCGTGCTGACATCTTGTCTCTTCAAGTGAGACACAGCACCGAACAAAATCGATTCCTTGCAAGCAGACTGGTTGCAACGCACAAAGTTATGCATTGGCTATCAAATTCATCAGCATCAGTTTTTTCCTACCCTGACCTTAACTGCCAATTGGCTGAAGGCACGAACTACGTCTGGATTTCCTGCCGCCTCAACAAGAAAGCCAACATAGACCATCGAGTAGGGGCTACGTGCCAGAAAGTTAAGTTCTCGAATGGCACAACGTTCAAGCTGAACCATACATCGTCCATCCAACAAATGGGAGTGGCCTTGCGAAATGGTGGTGACGATGGAGTGCACACGTATCGCATCCCCGGTCTGGCGACTACGAACAAAGGAACTCTGATCGGAGTCTATGACGTCCGACGGAGATCGGGTGGAGACCTTCCCGGCGATATCGATGTGGGCATGTCAAGATCAACAGATGGTGGTCGCACGTGGGAACCCATGAAGGTAATCATGGACATGGGGAATGATCCGCGGTGGCGTTATGATGGCATTGGGGACCCGGCCATACTGGTCGATCAAACCACTGGCACAGTTTGGGTCGCTGCCACTTGGAGTCACGGTAATCGTTCGTGGATAGGTTCCGGGCCAGGATTAAAACCGGAGGAAACCGGTCAATTGATGCTAGTACGCAGTGATGACGATGGCGTTTCCTGGTCTGAGCCTATCAATATTACCGAACAGGTGAAGAAACCGGAGTGGTGCTTCATTTTGCAGGGACCTGGGAAGGGGATCACGATGCGCGACGGGACGATCGTATTTGCGGCGCAGTATCAGGATACGCCCGAAAAAAAGAGGCTCCCGCGTTCAACGATCATTTACTCAAAGGATCATGGTATGACATGGAAGGTTGGGACGGGGGCGTTCGACGATACTACGGAAGCACAGGTAGTGGAAACCAAAGCGGGCACACTGATGCTCAATTGCCGGTACAACCGCAAGGCCGTACGGGTTGTGATGACCACGGATGACATGGGGAAAACCTGGAAGAAGCACTCAACTTCGGAACGTTCGTTGATCGAACCACGGGCTTGCATGGCCAGCCTTGTTGATCCCGGTATGGAAACCGGAGAGGATTTGGGGGAGTGGTTGCTTTTTTCAAACCCCGACAGCGTGCGAGGCAGGCATCATATAACCATCAAGGCTTCGCCCGACCGAGGCCTGACCTGGCCGAAAGAACATCGCTTGCTGCTAGATGAAGAGACCAGTGCCGGCTACTCCTGTATGTCGATGATCGACGAGAAGACCGTCGGCATCCTCTATGAGGGCAGTCAGGCTCACATGACCTTCCAGCGGATTCCCCTCAGCGATCTGGTGGCTACTAATCGCGAAGAGGCATCCACGGGAAATGACCGGATGGGGAACGCGGTGAAACCGCTGGATGTCTTTGTCCTGACCGGACAGTCCAATTCACTGGGCACAATCGACCCGGCTGATGGTGCAGATCCGGTACCGCCGGTCTCTGGGCTTGACGCGACTATCCCGTTTTTCTGGTCCAACCGCTCGACCCGGTCAGGCGACGGCCCGGCGGTATTGATTGGTGATTCGGGCGGGAGGTTCGTGCCATTGAAAGCCCAGCAGGGGGAAGGAAAGAACCCGGTATTCTGGGGGCCGGAAGTGGGTTTCGCCCGGACGCTTCGATCAGCCGGACACAGGGATTTCGCTATCATCAAGGCCTCGCGAGGCGGAGGAGGCAACAGCTTCTGGCTCAAGGGGTCGCGTGATGACCACATGTATCGGCATATCGTCCGCACGGTCTCGGATGCCGTGCATGTTCTTCCCCGTGGCCGGTCATTTCGCATCCGTGCGGTGCTTTATGTACAGGGCGAAAGTGATAACAAAACGGAGGCTGCAGCATCGGGTGAGCGACTCGAGACACTGTTGGCCAACTTGCGCAGGGACCTTCCCGGAGCCTCAAGGGCACGGTTGATCGTTGGGGGTATCGCTTCCGCAGGAACTCGTCCGAATGTCGTTCGTCGAGAACAGGCAGCGGCCGCGGACCGTAATCCTTCCATTGAATACATCGACAACAGCGATCTGCAGCGCCAGTTATATGATCGATTGCATTTTGACCGTCAGGCCAAGTTGGAAGTTGGCCAACGGGTTGCCCAGCGCTGGCTGGACGTCGGATCGACGCCTGTAAGTCAACTAAGTCTTCCGCGCGTTTTCAGCGACCACATGGTCTTGCAGGCAACCGCTTCGCTTCCGATATGGGGCAAAGCCCGGCCAAGCAGCGTGGTGTCCGTGCAGCTTGGCGAAGACACCTTGACGACAAAGTCCGGCATCCATGGTGATTGGGTTGTCCGGTTCGATCCCCGCCCGGCCAGTGCCGCGCCCATTTCACTCTCGGTTCAGTCCGGAGATGAACAGCTCAAGCGGACCGACATATTGATTGGCGAGGTGTGGGTCTGCGCCGGGCAGTCCAATATGGAATGGATGCTCGCTCAATCCCTCAACGCAGGAAAAGAAATGGCATCGGCGGCGAATCCCAATCTGCGGCTGTTGCATTTGGAAGGGGGTGCTCGCGGGAGTCTCGGGACTTACACACAGCAGCATCTGGCTCGTTTGACCCCGGGGGAGTTCTGTAAGGGCCAATGGGAAACCGCGTCGAGCACATCCGCCGGTAGCTTTTCCGCCGTGGCGTGGCATTTCGGCCGGCAGCTCCAGCGGGAGCTTAAAGTCCCCGTCGGCCTGATCTGTCCAGCGATTGGCGGCACGCCGGCAGAGGCGTGGGTTCCCCGCGAGATGCTTGAGGCAGACCCAGGGTTCAAGGGGATGGTTGCGGGCAACTGGCTCGACAACAAGCGCCTGGGGGAATTCTGCCGGATGCGGGGACAGCAGAATCTTCTCGCAGCGATTCAGTTGGGGCTAACGATTCCGGGTGACTCGTTCGGCCCAAACCATTCGTTCAAGCCGGGTTTCATGTGGGAAGCAGGGATTGAGCCGCTGATTCCCTACGCGATTCGCGGAGCCATCTGGTATCAGGGCGAATCGAATGCTGAAACGCCAACGAGAGTCCGCGAGCACGGACAATTGTTTCCTCTGCTGATCAAGCAATGGCGACAGCAATGGGGACAAGGTGACTTTCCCTTTCTCTTCGTTCAGCTTCCTGCCCTCAATCGTTCCGAATGGCCGTGGTTTCGTGAAGGACAACGTCGTACTCTTGATCAACTCGAGAACATCGGCATGGCCGTCACGATCGACACCGGACATCCAACTGACGTCCACCCCAGGCAAAAGAAACCCGTTGGCGAACGCCTGGCGAAATGGGCTTTGGGTACGACGTACGCACTCAAGAAACATGCGACCTACTCTGGTCCCCTACTCGACGTTTTCGAGCCTGAGGGAGACACACTGCTTGTCTCGTTCAAGCATGTAGGCAAAGGCCTCATCGCATCAAACGGGAAACCGATACGCCACTTTGAGGTTTGCGGTCTGGACGGGATCTTCCACCCGGCGACCGCAAGGATCATCAACAGGCATACTATTTCAGTTTCAAGCCTGAAGGTCGCTGAACCAAGGCATGTGCGTTATGCATGGTCTCCCTATCCAAATCCTCCAGTCAATCTGATCAATGATGCCGGACTACCGGCATCTCCATTCTCGACCGAGAGTGAAGAAACACTTTTTGCGAGAGACCAGTCGGTCGACCCACATGCTTCGAACGCCGATCCTCGACCGAACATCCTGCTGATTGTTGGCGAGGATCACGGATGTGAGTTGTCCTGCTACGGCGATCCGGTTATCAAAACCCCGAACATTGATCGATTGGCCTCCCAAGGGGTGTTGTTCGAAAATGGATACGTCACACAGTCTGTCTGCAGTCCCTCTCGCAGCACAATCTTCACCGGCCTGTACCCTCACCAGAACGGACAACTCGGTCTGGCCACGCATAATTACAGATGGTTCAAGAAGTGGCCCACCACTTATTCCCTGCTGAAGAAGGCCGGGTACCACACAGGCTTGATTGGAAAGACACACGTAATTCCCGCAGAGGCCATCGAGGATTTCGTAGATTTTCGTTATCAAAAATCATCGAACTTCGCCAAGCGAAAGGTCGCGGAATATGCAGTGAAAGCCGGTGAGTTCTTCCGGGACGGAGACGAACCGTTCTTCATGACTGTAAATTACCCGGACGCTCATTGGCCGTTGCAAGGGCGCGTGGACGGGCTTCCGGGCAAGGGTGTCGACCCGAAGCTCGTTAAGGTCATGCCCTATGTCGGCGATGGAACGCCACGCCTGCGCAAGGTCGCCCGCAATTACTATGATTGCATGTTGCGGCTCGACGCCTGTATCGGCCAGTTGCTTAAAGAGCTGGATGAATCAGGTAAGGCAGACAACACGCTTGTCGTTTTCATCGGCGACCATGGCGCCCAGATGGCACGTGGCAAGGTGACGGTTTACGAAGGTGGCCTGCGGGTTCCCTTTATTGTCAGATGGCCCGGTTCCACCAAGCCGAATCATCGTTCCAAGGCTTTGGTCTCGACCATTGACCTCCTCCCGACCTTCATGGACGCATCGGGTACGCCTGTTCCGACAGGATTGCCGGGCAAGTCCTTGCGGTTCGTTTTGAAAGGTGATGACGCATCGGGAGAATCCTTTCGCAAATACTTGGCATGCGAACGCAACTGCGATGCCGCCCGACATACCTTCCCCCAGCGCACGATACGCGATTCGCAAT
>JABJCN010000068.1 GCA_018668635.1 Opitutia bacterium | reverse complement strand
TCCGGATGCTGAAGCAAAAAAGCCTGATCAATTCCTGGGTGCATGGGGAACCCCCCTTCTCAGAAAAAACAGAACCCGTGATGAGCTAATCCTGGGGTTACCAAAAAAAATCCTCTCCATTGACCCGGCAACCGGGGAAGATCAATGGAACTGCACAGGCCTTGGGCCACTCGTATACACCAACCCGCTGGCCAGTGGTGACAAGGTCTTTGCCATGAGCGGTTACCATGGTGCAGCCATCGGGGTAAAGGTCCCGGCAGGAGTTTCGGGTGACATTACCAGCAAACGCATCTGGACCTCACAAAAGAAACCCCCACAGCGCATCGGTTCAGGGATCGCTGTCGACCAACACATCTACATCCTGAACGAACCCGGCATCGCAACCTGCATCCGCATGGAAAACGGCGAGGAAGTATGGAAGGAACGTGTTGGAAAAGGAAACTCGTGGGGTTCCATGAGCCTCGTCGCCAATCGTATTTATGTCACCAACACCCTGGGGCAAACCCTCGTGCTTGCACCGAGTCCAAAATTCAAACTACTTGCCACCAATCCGCTGGGGGAAATGACCCGTGGCTCCCCTGCCTTCTCAGATGGCAAGGTCTTTATCCGGACCTATAAGCACCTGTGGTGCATCGGGGAATAGAGACCCGAAAGGCATATCAATCACCTCACTTTCCCCGCCCGTTTTAATATTCCCATGCAGGCCTCTGCAACTGTAGGGTACTCAACCCTCCGGATACCCTTCAATCTTTACAAAAGCTAATTCAAGGATAGAGTTTTCAGTTCCACTGGAGGATCACGATGGAATCCTCACTCCCCACCCACCCATGCGAATCAAAGTCGACAGGCAACGGTTGGCCAAAATGGCAGCCCGGCGCAAAAATGAAGGGCTTGTTGCCAAGTATGACAACACGAAGGCCACTGCCGTACAAAACTCCCATGGATTTCTTTTTGGGCTTGGATTCGCCATAATCGTGTATGTTGCACTGTTTCCCCTGTGGGTCATTTTCAAGGATTCAGACAACGCATTCCTGACCTTCCTACATTACTTCGCAGAACTCTTTTATGAGCGGGGTTGGGTGCCATACGCCCTTATCATGATGATGGGTTGGGGTCTGGGGATTCTATTCTTCAAGTCCCGCAAGCTCAAGTATCAGCGACAGGCCATGCACTACGATTTGCTACCCAGTGTAATATCAGATGAGATTCGCGTGGAGAACATCGATGGATTTGCCGAGCATCTGGACAGCCTGAAGATTGATCCGCACCGCAACTTCCTTATGAACCGCGTCCTGCGCGGCCTTGAACACTTCTCGGTTAGGCGCAATCACTCGGATACTGCGAACATGCTTGCCTCCCAGTCGGAGATTGATGCCACCACTGTGGAGTCCAGTTACACACTGCTCAAGGTCTTCATCTGGGCCATCCCGATCCTGGGCTTCATTGGGACAGTCATCGGAATCAGTGATGCCGTGGCCAGTTTCTCGGGTGAACTGGACTCAGCGGGTGACATTGACCAACTTCGCAATAAACTAAGCGAGGTCACACAGGGACTTGGTGTCGCTTTCGACACCACACTTGTTGCTCTTGTAATGAGCCTGATTGTAATGTTCCCGACCACGATGACCCAAAAGGCCGAGGAGGATTTGCTCAACCAGGTGGACGACTACAGCAACGAGAATTTCCTGAAAAGACTGCGGGAGGATCATCTTGCCGGAAATGGCGAACCGACGGAACAAATGGCCCACCTTCAGCAACAGATGATGAAACTCTATCAGGGACAAACCGAAACCTTTGAGCACATGTCCCAACTACTGGCACACTATAACCAGTACATGGGGGGCACTGAGGAGGAGGCTGAGAGCTAACCCCCGGGTTCGCAAAACTTGCAATGGCAAGGCCAAGGAAAAGGGATTTTTCCGTCTCGCTGTTTCCTTTTCTCAGCATCCTGGCCTGTGTGCTTGGGGTATTGACCCTCATGATCACATCAGTCGTCCTCACGCAGATCGATGATGAGTCGGTCGACCAGGCAAAGCAGGATGTCCTCGATAAAAAAGTGGAGCAAATCCAGGCAATTGAAAATGATATAAAGCTTGAGAAAAAATGGATTGAACCGATCCGAAAGGAAGTACTGGAAGCCCGCAAAATCAATATCCTGGTAACTCAGGTCAAGGAACTCAAAAGCAAAGCAGGCCCCACCATCAAATCCGATGCTGAAATACGGAAGGAAATGGCAGCCCTTCAGGCCAAAAACCGTGATCTTAAAAAGAAGATTGATTCAATGAAAATTCAAATGCCAAAAGTAGCAAAGGACTTGGAACAACGCTCGAACCCATTCGGCTATGCCACGGTCACAGTCCAACGGAGCAATTCAGCCCTTGGGGAAATGGTCAACCCCATCTTTATCGAGTGTGCCAAGGAAGGACTTGTCGTTTATAATGACAAGGGTGCCGCAGAGTTCAAGATACCAACAGGTAGTATTACAAAGGACCCAAAGATAAAGAAACTGGTCCAGCAAACTGTCAGGAGCCCGCAAATGCGCATCTGGCGAAGCAAGGCTGGCACGAAGATGATGGCTTCATTCTCGAAGCGATACCCGGGTTTTGTTGAACTACGGGAACAAGATGGTAAAATTCGCAAGTTTAACCCGAATCTTCTCACCCTTAAATGCCAGCAGGCACTCGCAGAGATTGATAAAGCCACAAAGGCCGGGAAGAAACCGCCACAAGGCCATTATGTTATCTTTCTTGTTCGACCGGATGGAATTGCATCCTGGACCACCGCCCGAAACTTTTGCTGGAACCTGAACTGCAAGAACGGAAAAGTACCAATCGCGTCCAGTGGTCCCATCAACCTAAAGGCATTCCTTAACTGATTGATGAAACGGCGTAAAAAAGGAGAACTTGGAAGCCTGGATTCCCTGCTGGATACCATGACAAGTGTCGTTGGTATCCTAATTATCATACTGGTTGTACTGCAACTCGGGGCCAAGCAGGCAGTTGATAGAATCCAGTCTGACCCCAACGCCTCCCCGTCCATAAAGCAGGCCATGGATAAGCTGGAAAAACTTGACCAAACACGGGATCAGCTAAAGCAAGAGCGATTGAGGCTCACCACCGAGCGTGACCAGTTGTTCACCAACATAGGCGGTGCACCATCCGGCGAACGCAAAAAGAACATGGAAAAAGAACTGGCAGCCCTGCAGCCCAAGTCCACGAATCCTGAATTGGGGAAGCAGGTTTCAAGCCTCCAAAAACAGAACATTCAGTTAACGACTGATTCAATGAACACCGAGACAAAGCTCAACGATTTGAAGAAGAAACTGGCCGACACACCCAAGAAACCGACCAGACCGACTAATAAAAATCTTCGACTGCCCGATCCCAAGGAACCCAAGCCGGGTTCCCGGGGATATCGTTTCATCTGCACAGGGGGTAAGGTCTACCCCATTGACTACTCCGCCTGGAGCAAACGTGTTCAGGATGCCCTGAATAAATCAGGAGTCGCAAAAAATGGGCAGAACGAACGCGACGGCAAGGCCCTGGTTGATCACTTCAAGAAAAAGCCTCTGGGCGACAACCTGTTCTACGCACAACCTTTTCATGATGAAAAAAGAAAGGCCCTGTACTTTCGATTGATTCCAAAAAAAGGCACCGGTGACCTCCCGCAAAACCTGGGCAAGCCACAATCCTCCTTCCAGAAGTTCCTCGCCAAGCTCGACAAGAAAAAGAGCCACATCCTCTTCACCGTCTTCCCCGATAGTTTCGACGCCTACATGGCCGCACGCAAGATCCTGGGAGAAAAGGGACTGCCCGCCGGATGGGACCCCAGTGGGGCTCAGGCATTCGCTTATCAAAGCCATTTCAATACTTATACAAATGGACATTCCAAGTTACCCAAGCCCAAGCCATCAGCCCCGAAGTCAGCTGTACAAAAAGCGATACTGGACTAACAGACCCATGAACCATTCAAACGCTCCTGATCGACGAACATTCCTTAAGACCACCGCCGCCTCAGCGGTCGCCGCCCCGCTTGCTGTCCACGCCGCCGGGTCCGGCCTCATCAAGGTGGGCCTCATCGGTTGCGGGGGCCGTGGCACAGGAGCCGCCTCCCAGGCCCTGCAGGCCGACTCCAACATCCGGCTCACCGCCATGGGCGACCTCTTCGAGGATCGGCTCAACAAAAGTCATGACTCCCTACAGGCCATCCCAGCGCTCAAGGGAAAAATCGACGTTTCCGTCGAGAAACGCTTCACCGGCTGGGATGCCTTCCAACAGGTCATTGAAAGCGGGGTCGACAGCGTCCTCCTTACCACCCCGCCACACTTCCGCCCCATGCACATCAAGGCCGCCATCCAGGCCGGCAAACATGTCTTCGCGGAAAAACCCGTCGCCGTCGACGCCCCCGGCGTGCGATCCGTCCTCAAGACCTGCGAGCTAGCCAGGGAAAAGGGCCTCAGCGTCGTCAGCGGCCTCTGCCTGCGCTACGGCAACGGATTCCGCTCCGTCATGAAGCGCATTCACAACGGCGATATCGGCGACCTGCACACCCTCTATGCCAATGACTACCGTGGCTCCATCTGGTACAAGGAGCGCCAGCCCGATTGGACCGACATGCACTACCAGCTCCGCAACTGGTACTATTACACATGGCTCTCCGGCGACTTCAACGTGGAGCAGCATGTCCACAACCTCGACGTCTGCTCCTGGGCACGTGGGGAATACCCGGTGCAAGCCATTGGCATCGGCGGACGCGAGCTCCGCAATGAACCGAAATTCGGCAACATCTTCGACCACCACAGCGTCATCTATGAGTACGCCGACGGCGGGCGCCTCGTTTCCAACACGCGCCAGATGAAGGGCTGCAAGGGCAATATCAGCGTGCAGGTCGTCGGATCCGGTGGCCGCGCCCTCATCACGGAGCGAAAGCGCGGCATCCAAGTCTACAAGACCGGGGTCAAGCCATGGGCTTACGACGGCCCTGAAAACAATTTCTACCAGACGGAACACGACGAAATGTACGCGGGCATTCGTGCCGGAAAACCTATCAACAATGGTCAATACATGGCTCACAGCACCCTCCTGGCCATCATGGGCCGCATGGCCACCTACACCGGTCAGCAGGTCACCTGGGAACAGGCCTTGCAGTCCAGGGAGGACCTATCCCCTCCGAATTACGAATGGGGCCCCGCACCGGATGCCCCCATTGCACGCCCCGGTATCACGAAACTGGTCTAGGGAGGTAAGTCCCACGCGGACATTTCGGCGAAACGTCCCTACCTTTCCAGATAGACGGATGCGTTCAGTAACATTTCCAGATCGATCACCCGGGTAGGGACGGCTCGCCGAGCGGTCCGTTCAAAAACATACTGCCTGCAAACTCGTCCCTCCACGGCAACGATCTTTCCCCATCACCATTCAGTCACTTCCCGGCCAGCGCTTCCCATTCCTCCCGGGTGGCCTTGGATTTCTGGTACTCCATCATGATTTTCCAGCCGTCCCTGCCCTTCAGGAGCAACGCCTGAAAATGGATGTAATCCTGCTTTTGATTGCCTTCAGGATCAGTGTATGAATAGAGGAATATCCCGGTCTCATGCGCGGTCGTTTTATCACCGTATCGTTGGGAGAACCGGAACTTCACGCCTGCCTTCATTTTGCCAGCCTTGGTGGCATCGAAATCCTTTTTCCATCGGGCCAGTGCTTTCGACAGGGGGTAACTGGTTTTTTGGCTCCCCGTGACAAGGACTCCTTTCTCATGGCAGGTGGCCTTGTAACCATCGAAGTCCCCTTCCCGGACCGCCCTCGAGACCTCGGCCCAATAGGCATTCAACTCCGCCTGCCTTGCCTGTCCTTCATCCTCAGCGAATGTCATTTGTAGGTTGCTCATCAGGAACATGAGGAAAGTCAAATGGATTGATGGTGTTTTCATGGAGAATCTGGATGCTTGAATTATTATTTTGTGACTATGGTTCTGGTGTAGATCTATGGAATTCCAAGCTTTAATGCCGGGGATTCCTGGTTGAATTAACAAAAACAAGAACCACCACACGGACGTTTCGGCGAAACATCTCTACCTTTCAAAATCAGTCACCCGGGTAGGGACGGCTCGCCGAGCGGTCCGTTCATGAGGCGCATGGCCCACACGGACTCGCGGGCTTGTCCCTCCATGGCAACAGCCCTAAATGACCCTGTTGTTCAGGCAAAAATATGAAATGCATGTTTCAACATTTTAACCTTCACGGGTGTGGATCCCACAATCTCCCCGTCAATGTTGAGGATGTCATTCTTTTCCGGCATCAGTGAAAACTCAGAGACGCGGTGGCAGGACACCTCCGGCTCATCCAGATGGGACCCGTCAAAGAGCTTGGGCAGGATTTGAACCAACCGTGCGCGGGGAATCCCGCCCCGCAGGACCACCAGGTCAATGAGGCCGTCATCAAGCCGGGCATCAGGTGCCATTTTCATGCCCTTTCCCACATGGATGGTGTTGCAGGCAACAATGAAGGTAAATTCATCCACGACCTTTAGGTCATCCATGACCAGGGCG
This sequence comes from Opitutia bacterium, assembly GCA_018668635.1. Classification (GTDB taxonomy): domain Bacteria; phylum Verrucomicrobiota; class Verrucomicrobiia; order Opitutales; family JABJCN01; genus JABJCN01. The sequence goes on along the minus strand of JABJCN010000068.1, from coordinate 21,394 downwards.
GCGGCCCGGCTCTTCTTGAGGAGGATCTCGACAAGGCTGAGAATGGTGTAGCGGCTGACACCCAGCCAACGATAATGCTCGGCTTTTTTTCCCACGTCGGTCACCATCCCCCACCCGACCATGTTGATGGCATACTTGACCACATGATCGATCTCCACGCGGGCCGCGTCCACCGGTCGTGTTTTCCCCCGCACAATGGCCTTGGCGGCGGCGAGGGGTTCCGTGAGCCCCAGGTCATGCATGTAGGAATTGCCGGATCCCCCCGGGATAATCCCAATGGGAAGAATCCGGCCATCCTTCCTAGTCAGCATCCCGTTGACCACCTCGTGCAGGGTGCCGTCCCCCCCGATGGCCAGGAATCCATCGTAGTTGTCGAGGTCCATTTGACCGGCCAGTTCCTGGGCATGGCTGGCAAAGCCGGTCTCAATAATGGAAAGCTCCGCGCCCTCCGCTTCAAAGACAGGCTTCACCTTGTCAAGGATCCGGGGCCCCTTCTTTTTCCCGCCATGGGGATTGACCACGATGACAAACCTCATGGTTGAAAATCTCCCAGCTTAATGGTGAAGGTAAATTATTAAGAGGATTACTTGACGTCGGTCCGGATCACAATGTCCCTGAACTCGACATGCATGTCCTGGCCGCCGTGCAACTGGAGGCCGAAATAGCCCTTGGTGCGACCACGGTCATTCTTCAACTCGGCGGAAACCACACCGTTGATCTTGACGGTGACATCCCTGCCGATGGCGCTCAACTCAAGGTCGGTCCATTCCCCGCGCTTGTAGGCACGCTTCTTCACAACCGCCGGGGAGGGCTTTCGGACCCAGGCACGGCCACCGGTTTCATAGAGTCCGCCGGTTTCCTGCGAGGTATCCACCTCGACCTGGAATCCATTGACACTGACCGCGCTCTTCACGCGGCCTGAACGGAAATAAAAGCCGCTGTCTCCCTTGAGTACACGAAACTTCACCTTGACCACGAAGTCCGAGTATTCCTTGTCGGACAGGAGGATGCCATGACGCCTTTCCGAACGTGGGCTCGTGCCAACGATTGCCCCGTCCACCACCTCCCACTTGCCACCCGGCATCGGCTCCCAGCCCTTGAGCGTCTTGCCGTCAAAGATCGGGGTGAACCCCGGTTCCTTTGCAGAGGCCAAATTGAAGGTGAGAAAGAAGGCGAGTATACAGGTCAGGTATTTCATGAGTTCACTTGTTGAAATTGGGTAATGCGCGCACCGAACCGGGTTTTACGGGTTGGCCGGTATCGGCGCTTTTCAGGGCGGCGAAGCAAAGTTCCAGCGACTTGAGATTGTTGCGGGCACTGTGGGTGGGTTCTCGATCCGCCTCAATGGCGCAGAGCAGTTCCCCCATCGTGCCCTGGAATCCGGAATCAAACCAGCAACCTTTTAGTGGAACGATAACGGAACCGTCCTCCAGATGGACTTCGGCCTGCGGCTGGTCATTGAGGCCGGGACCGCGGGTGCGAAGTGTGCCGTGGGTGCCAACAACCGTTGTGACGTCCTCCTCGCCAAGTTTCGTGTGGGCGTTAAAGGCCATGCGGACCTGGGCCTCCGGGTAATCCACGATGACCGAGCCCAAGGCAGGCGGTTGATAGACCTGCTCCGGGTAGCGCACTGCGGAGGCGTAGACGCTTTCCGGGGACTGCCCATCCATCAGGCAGCAGGTGATGTCAAACCAGTGGACCGCAAAGTCAAAGAGCACCATGTGCGGAATCTCTTCAAAGGCGGAAATGCCCTTTATCCAGGTCTGGTCCCATTGCAGGGAAAAGTCCACGGAGGTCACCCGGCCGATCAATCCACTGGCAATGGCATTGCGCAGATAGCTGAAGTGCGGGGCCCAGCGACCATTCTGGTTGACCGCGATCCGCCGGCCCGTTGACTCCGCAAGGTCAACGAGTTTTTGACCCTCGTCGAGGTCGAGCACGAAGGGCTTCTGGCTAAGGACATGTTTCCCGGCCTCCAGTGCCTCGAAAAGGATCGGCAGGCGGTCCTCCGGGTGCGGGGTCACGTCGACAACCTCAATGTCATCGCGTTCCAGCAGTTCACGGTGGTCGTCGTGGACGGTTGCATCCGGGTAAAACTCGTCACGCTTGGCCTCGGCCTTTGAACGTGTGCGGCTGGCAAGCGCCGCCACATCAAACCCGCAGGCTTTATAGTTCTTGAGATGGAACTCACTGATGCCACCGGTACCGATCAGCCCGATCCTCGGATTGTAACTTTCCGGTTTCCCCGGCAGGTAATCAACCGGTGGCGGTGCAATGGGCTTCGTTTCCTTGTCGGGGCTCAGTCCGTAATCATCGTCGTCCGGCATGGCTGACCCTTAGTTGCGGAGACCCACCTGCTCCATCATTTCCGCCGTGGACCGATAGGCTTCCTCAACCCACTCCACAATCTTCGAGGGATCAGGCGAGTACTCCAGCTCCAGGGAGACCGAACCATCAAAATCAAGGTCCTTGATCGCCTGCAGGTAGGGTGAAAACTTGACCACTCCCCTGCCCGGTGGCAGGTCCCCGTGCACCTTCCCATCGCAGTCGCTGATGTGGACATGGGTCGCCTTGCCCTTGAGGGAGGCAACCTCGGCCGGCGAGACATCGGCGAGAACGAGGTGACTGATGTCTATGTTGGCCTTCACGTTGGGATGGTCGCAGTCATCAATGAACCGGACCATTTCCTTCACGTTGTTGAGCAGGCTCAGGCGGAAGGGCTCGAGCTCGAGTGCAATTTCAATTCCCTTGTCCGAGGCGTAGTTCCCGATTTTGCGGGTATTCTCGACAGCCCATCCCCATTGAAGTTCGGGCGGGATCACCTCGCGCTGCCAAATGTATTCGCCAAGGACAAGCAGGACGTTGTTCGACTTGAACCGCTCCGCCAGGTCCACGAACTTCTTGACACGGTCCACGTGAAAGTCGCGGACCGGGTCATTGAAATCAATCAAGCCGGCGGCCACCACCACCACGGATACGATCGGCAGGTTGTTATCGGCGCAGGTGGACTCAATAAGTTGGATTTCATCCTCGGTGATGGTCATGGCCTCGGTGAAGATGTCCACCGTGTCAAAGCCGATGCGAGCGATGTGCTCCAGCCCGGTCTTCGTGTCGACGCCGGCCTGGTCGAAGGCGCTGTTGATAATGCCTAGTTTCATGTTGGGGAGGGAGTTGGGTGTTTAATCAGAAAGACTCTTGGCGCTCTGGTCATCCGCCACCAGGTCGGCAAAGGCGACACGGGAACGATTTACATCATCCCGGCCAACCTCCAATACCTTGTCATCAGCGACCTTGTTGAGCTTGGTGTAGCGAGGGTGATGAGAATCCTTGTAGGGATCGTTGGTCGCAGAATTGTAGCAGCAGATCAACGCCCAGCGGGACTTGTCCGAATTATTCGCGTCGGAGGCGTGCAAAAGGTTTGCGTGAAAGAACAATGCATCGCCCGGGTCCATCGTCACGTGGACTACCTCAAGCCGCTTCCCTGCCTCCTCGACCCGTTCCAGGTCTGCGCCCGCCTGATCACCGGAAAGAATGTGGTTCATGCGGCCCAGCTTGTGCGAGCCCTTCATCACCTGAAGGCAACCGTTTTCCGGGGTCGCTGCGTCAACGGCCATCATCACACTGCACAGATCCGGATAGAGCACACCGTTCTGGTACCAGTACCCGTAGTCCTGGTGCCAGGCCCATGCGCCGCCGACCTTGGCGTCCTTGAGGATCATCTTGGAATGGTAATGGTACACCTCACCGCCCAGCAGTTGCTCGACGGAGTCCACTACCCGGTTGCAGCGGGCGAACATCCCGTAAATCCCGTCACCCGGATGATTCCACAGGGCCAACCGCACGTCATTGCCACTGCCGTCGTCCATCGTCGACGACGCCTTGTCCATGGCGTTGTCATGGTGGGCGGTTTCACCGAGCAACCCGGCCTCCTCAGAGGTAAAGAGGCCCCGGACGGTGATGTAGCCATCACGGTCGTAGTCGGAAATTTGCTGGGGTGTAAGCAGTGACTGATTCGATTTCATATTATATCACGACCAAGACCGAACAATTTGGACATACAACTTGCAAGAAAAACAGAGCATTCATCTCTGGGATGCTCAAGTGATAATGTCGGATTTATGCCTCAGTCAAACCTGTATTTAAAATTGTGATTAAAATGATTGATGAGAGAGGCTTCAAATACCTTAATTTTATAAGCAACACAACATAGCTCATCTTGAAAATTGTGACTATCTTCAGATAAATCTCCTAATTGTACAAATTCCAACTTTTCAAATGATACAAAAAATCACGATTATTTCATTCATCTCCCTGGGTCTCCAATGGATGTCTGCAAGGCCGGTTGGTGACTGTCACTTCCACCTGTTGGACTTCCTGCAGAACGGGGAATTCTATAATGCCGACAAGGCATTCCCGGCCTCGCCATCCGGTCTGATGAAAGATGGGAGGTATTTCCAGTTGCCCTACGGGGAAAGGTACCGGCGAATACAAGGCTTGCTGGACGTCGCAGAGAAGCACGATGTCGTGGATATCGTTGTTTGCGGCATGCCATTCGTCAAGAAATGGGCTGAGGATGACTACTTCCTTCGGCCGAAATATTATCTGGATTCAAGTTCCCGCGTGATTGCCGCAAGGGATTCCGATCTGCAGGTGGCTTCCGCCATCATGGACTACAAGGTGGCTTTCAAGGATGACGCGGGGGCCATGAAAAGACTGCGGCGTCTGCATCCATTCATTTGTGCACTTGACACAACTGACCTCGGTGCGGTCGACCTTGCGATCAAGAGAATCCGGGAGTATCCGGGTGTATGGGAGGGACTCGGGGAACTGATGTCGCGGCACGACGACCTGACAAACCTTACCACTGGGGAACGACCACGGGCTGACCATCCTTCATTCATACGCCTATTCAAATTCGCCGGACTTGTGGGATTGCCGGTCAGCATCCATCACAATGTTGCCCCAATCTCCCGCAGCGAAAACGAGGTCAAGGACCCCTACTATCTCAAGGAATTCAAGAGCCTCCTCCAAAACACGATCTTGAATGAAAAGGACCCCGACAAACGCCCCAGCGTGATCTGGTGCCACGGCGGGATCAGTCGAAGGATCGTTGTTGATGATTACCCTGCCATCCTTGATTCCCTGCTTTCCGATTATAAGGAGAACCTCTACATCGACCTTTCCTGGGTCGTTCTGACCACCTACGTTTACAAGGACTTGGAAAACTGGACAAGACTCATCAGTAAATACCCGGGTAATTTCGTGATTGGCTCCGATTCGGTTGGCAAATATTCAGGTATTCCAAGGGAGATGCTCAAGTTCAAGGTGCTTCTGAACGCTCTACCGGAAAAGACCCGGGATAAGGTGGCCTATATGAACCTGAAAAAGATACTGAATGACTCAAGGAATGCCCGGAAAAAGAAAGGATTCGGAGATGGTGGCATCACACTACCCCATGGTTTCAAGCTCCCGGAAACCTTTGGCTTGGAAAAGCTGTTCTAAAGCTCTCCGGTGACCTGCATAAGTACTTCACGGTGATGGAGGACTTCTGGATCGCCGGGAGACCGGACTCGAGGAAGGAAGGCGGAATGAGTGTTGTTGGCTTGGTCTCAGTTATTTTCTAAACAATCACAAAAAAAAGACGCCACCCCGTAAGAAGGGATGGCGCCTTGGGAAAGAAAACTTTCCGGCCTTCAAGATATAGAAGCTTATTTATACTGTGCTTCAACCTCGAAGACGGTCTTTGCGATACGGGATGCAATCTTATAGGGGTCACCCTGTGAATTGGGCCGACGGTCTTCAAGATAACCCTTGTAGTCATCGTTGACAAAGGCATGTGGAACCCGGACCGATGCACCGCGATCAGCAATGCCATAGCTGAACTTGTCAATTGACTGGGTCTCATGTGTGCCGGTGAGGCGCAGGTGATTATCCGGTCCATAAGCAGCAATGTGCTCATCACGATATTCATCGAACTTGGCCATGAGGCTTTCGAAGTAATCCTTGCCTCCAGTACCTCGCATATGCGAAGAGGAGAAATTTGCATGCATACCGGAACCATTCCAGTCACCGGCAAATGGTTTGCAGTGCCAATCAACGTCAACACCATAGGATTCACAGACACGCAGAAGGATGTAACGGGCAATGTGCATCTGGTCGGCCGCGTTCTTGGAACCCTTGCCAAAAACCTGAAACTCCCACTGTCCCTTGGCGACCTCGGCATTGATGCCTTCATGGTTAACTCCGGCAGCAAGGCAGATGTCAAGGTGCTCTTCAACAATCGAGCGAGCAACGTCGCCAACATTCTTGAAACCAACACCGGTGTAATATTCACCTTGTGGGTCAGGGAAACCAGTTTCAGGCCATCCCAAGGGACGCCCATCCTGATTTAGGAAATATTCCTGCTCAAACCCAAACCAAAGTCCTTCATCGTCTGGAATGGTTGCACGGGCATTGGATGGGTGGGGATCACCATTGGGCAACATAACCTCGGTCATCACGAGGTAGCCGTTCTTGCGAGTGATATCAGGGAAAAGCGCCACAGGCTTTAGCATGCAGTCGGAATCGCTTCCGTCAGCCTGCTCCGTGGAACTGCCGTCGAAGCCCCATTCAGGGCAATCAGCAAGAGTGAAATTATCAGGGTCTCCGTCGAGGATCTTCGTCTTCCCACGTAGGTTAGCGACAGGTGTATAGCCGTCGAGCCAGATGTATTCGAGTTTTAATTTGGCCATTTTGTTTAATGGATCTGATTTTGAGGGTTAGCTTGTTGACAATTCATTAACCAAGGAGGAATTAGAATAGTCAAAAAAATTTAAGGGGCGGAAAGCAAAATACATGCCAGCAGCTTCGGGCAAGCCTTTTTGGTCATTTTATTAACAATTTCCCGATAATCCAGACGCACAATTGTATAAATTCAAACATTTAACCCTCTAACTACCTAGGCTTGATTATTTCGATGGTCTTACCAAAATTCACAAAATAAAAATGCGCGATGCCAAAGACAGTCTCTACGCAAAGGTTCACATAACCTTTGATGGTAGTGTGCATAAGACATTCCGCGGACCGATGCGAAAGGACCGTTTCTCAAATGAAGTACGGGTATTAAAATTCCTGGAGAAAAAGGGTTGTGATTTCGTACCCAAACTTCTGGAAGCGGACGAAGATACCCTAAAAATCGTGACATCAAACGTGGGCACCATCGTCAATCGAATGAGCGATGAAAAAAAGAACAAGCTGTTTACAGAGCTGGAGAGTTATGGAGTGCAACATGACGATGCAGAAATCAGAAATATAACCTACAACCCTCAAATGGGTCGCTTCTGCGTGATTGATTTCGAGTTTGCGACCATCCTGGAACCTGGCTATCCGCCCTCCCCAAAGATCACCTCACATCCCAACCTCGACACCTTTCATGAGGCCGACTAAATGTATGGCTGAGAAAAAACAAGAAGAAGATGTCACCGACATCAAATGGTGGGGACTCACGGATATCGGTCGATTCCGCAAGAGCAACGAAGACGCCTTCCTCGCCCTTGCGCTGGACGGATTCCAGGTCAAGCATCTGGGCAAGGTCGGGGAATCTCAACTCAACGAACACGACTACATCTTTGCGGTAAGTGACGGCATGGGCGGTGCCAAGGCAGGAGAATTTGCCAGTCGCATCGCCGTTGAGAAAATAACCTATCTTTTTCCTCACAAGCGAGAAAAGCAGCCTCAAGAAGACTGTCTTGACCTGCTCAAGGAACTATTCACCCAGATTCATGAGGAAATCATGAAAATCTCGAACTCATATGAGGAATGCAAAGGAATGGGGGCAACGCTCAGCCTTTGTCGCATTCGCGCGGGGCGAATCGACTTTTGCCATATCGGAGACAGCCGCATCTACCAGATTCGTGATGGGGAAATAAGACAGCTCACACAGGATCACACCCATGTGGGATGGCTCTATCAACAGGGAAAACTAAATGAGCGGGAGGCCCGCAACCATCCCGGACGCAATGCACTTCAGCAGGTTCTGGGCGGTAAGACCCAGTTTCTGCAACATGACACCGGTTCCATTCAGCACGAACCCGGCGATACCTACCTTCTTTGTACCGACGGCGTTATCGAGGGCCTCTGGGATCGCGGTCTCATGCGCCAGATCATATCCCCCCTGCCAAACGACGAACGGAACCCAGCAGAGCGCATCGTTCTGGAGGCAGTCGCAGAGGATGGCCGCGACAATGCCACCGCCGTTGTCCTACAGATTGGATGATCAGTTTTTCTGGTCTAAAAGGAGTCTGATTGGCTATATGGTTATATACAGGTCGGGGATAAATTTTGAAAAATAGAGGTTAAGTCCATGCTGGATATTCAAGGGGAAAAGAACAAAGGGTTCTCACACTGTGATGGATTCTCGCGCAGGGAGTTCATAAAAGTTGGTGGAATGGCCCTTGGTGGACTCTCGCTTGGACAACTTCTGGAACTTGAGGCCAAGCAAGGCAAAGGTCGTCAACACAAGGCGGTCATCAATATCTTTCTCCCGGGTGGACCATCACATATCGATATGTTCGATATGAAACCTCATGCGACAAGTGAGTTTCGCGGTGAATTTAATCCTATTTCCACCAATGTACCCGGCATCCAAATCTGCGAGTTGTTTCCCAAGCTGGCCAAGATCGCCGACAAGTTCAGCATAATTCGATCACTCCATGACTCCGAGGGTGCACATAGTGCCTACCAGTGCATGACCGGCCGAACCGCCCGTGAGGCAAATAGTGCACCACCTGGCGGCTGGCCAAACTGGGGATCCTGGGTATCCAAACTGCAGGGCAACAATAATGGAATTCCCGCCAATGTATCGCTCGTCTACCCGACCGGTGCAGGATGGAGTAAACAAGGGGATGGTGGCTTCATGGGACCTGCACATGCTCCCATGCAACTTGTTGAAAAGGATCCAAGTGCCAAGCCCCAGAATATGACCCTGAAGGATATCTCGCTTGACCGTCTCGATGATCGGACCCGGTTACGTTCAGCAATTGACCGATTCCGCAGGGATGTTGACAACAAGGGAGAAATGGAGGGGCTGGATACCTACAACGCGCAAGCCCTCGAGATTCTATCTGACAATGGTTTGGTTAATGCCCTCGACCTATCCATGGAAGACACAAAGGTCGTGGAGCGTTACGGCGTCAACGATCCCGCCTACCAACGTGACGGTGCACCAAAGATGATCCGCAATTTCTGCATTGCACGTCGCCTTGTCGAGGCAGGTGCCCGTGTAGTGTCGATGAACTATAGTCGCTGGGATTGGCATGGAGGGGATGGCATGAATTTCCCTCGATCCCGTCAGGAATTCCCACTTCTGGACCAGGGACTTTCCTCCCTGATCATTGACCTGCATGAGCGTGGACTCGACAAGGATGTCACTGTGGTGGTATGGGGTGAATTCGGACGCACTCCCAGACTGAACAAGAATAACAGCCGTGACCACTGGCCTCGCACAAGCTTTGCCCTGATGGCCGGTGGCGGACTTCGTCACGGTCAGGTGATTGGCACCACTGACAAGAACGGATCTGATGTGGTCGAACGCCCCCTTAAATTCCAGGAAGTGTTTGCCACGATGTACCACGCCCTGGGTATAAATCCACGCCTTGCCACCGTCCGTGATACAGGTGGGCGTCCGCAATACCTCGTGGATTCAGGAATTCTTCCCATCCGTGAGTTGATCTAGACTGACGAATATAGCCTTCCCTTCCCATTAATCTCGGGATATGGCTTAAGCAGGATCAGTCCAACCCATCCACGTCATCAAAAAGATTCTCTGCCCAGTGGAGCAGGAAAAACTTCTTCTCCGTAGTAATTGTCGGCGTATCTTCATTCATGGATCCCAGCATTGGACGAAGAGTTGTGCTCATCTGCAGGAGCGTCACAATGAGCACCACATTCCAGATATAAAGAAAGCTGTTGGCACGGGGAACCCCTCGCAAAAGCCCCTGACGAATAAACCGACAGGCGAAGCACATGCTGATGAACCAAACACCGAGATGGACGACTCCCATAAATGCCACAGTCTTCACGGAGAATGTAAAAATGAAGCTAACCGGCAAAAACCCAACCAGTAACAGGGAACACATTGCAAATCCGGAAATCAGCATTGAAAAGACTTTTCCCGGCGTCACATCTGCACCACTAAGGCATGCAAAAATAAATAGACTGGGATAGCAAATCAGGGCACCGAGTATCGTTCCTCCAAGAAACTTTACTGGGACAAGGTAAAGTTGTGCATCCCCGGAGAAAAGCCCAAGGATGACACCATAAATCAAATGGCAGAGTAACAGGACTCCAAGGAATACCCCGGTCCCATTGGGACCCGTTTTATCAAGAAGATTACCAGCCACGGCATCTGGTTTCTTTAGCAGGGCCTTTACCCAGCCAAAAATGCCTTGAATCTCCCCCAGTTCCTCTGGTTCTTCGATTGCCGGTTGAGGCACAGCCACTTGTTTAACTGGCGGCGGACCGGGGTTTACTGGCGGCGGGGTCGGGGTTGAAGGTGGTGGAGTGGGATCGCTTGAAGGTTCGCTGTTTTCATTCATGGTATATCAATGGTTGATTTTAAATATTGTTTATTTGTTGAAGAAATCCCTGCATGATCATCCACACATCCTCATAGAAACTACGATCAAGGGCATCTTCACGAAGAAAGGACACCTCAATGTTGGGGTTTCCAAAAAAAGGTCTAAGAATCCATGATAGTTGGCATCCAAGGAACAGGTTTGCAACCAACCAGGAAATTAATACAGCCCACGCCTTGGCGCGCCCTGCCACCTGTTTAAGCAGTTGCCAGAGTCGCAGGTTACCGACCGTTCCAGCCATGGCGATCATTGCGATATGGAACAGTTTCCAGTAAAAGAAGCCATTGCCCTGATCGCTCGGGGACCAGTTCCATAGATGAAAAAAGAAAACAGGTCCCAGTGATGCCAGGAAAATACAGGCGATGGCATAACTCATCAATATTGCTCGAACACTTTCCATAAGGTTCAACCGGATGCCAAGCAGCATCGCAAGCATCCCATTGAGCATTCCATTACAAATCACGGTTATAAAAATCAGGATAGGGAACTTTATCGCTGTATAAGTTGCCTGCAGTGGACTGCGTAGGATGCCAATGGTGAATCCATAAATGGCTCCACCAATCAGGATGCATGCAACGGAGACAATAAGTCTACCGCGGCCCGTCCGCAACCATCCCTCCAGTCGTGAAGGCTCACCCCGACAAAGCAGAGAAATATCCTGAACAACGCTTTGCATGGTGTTATTTAGCGCAAAATACCATTTAATAAAACAGAAAAATATTCATTTGTTTGAGTTGATTAAATCAGACACCGAGGAGGGTCTTGATCTCTTGGACAATCGGCTGCTGCTCATTTTTGATTTCTTCGTTTTCATCCATTGCTTGAGCTTTCGCTAGATTCTCTTTTGCATCAGCCTTTTTGCTGGCTGCAGCTTCGATAAGGGCGCGGTGAAGCAGGAATTCCCTGTGCAGTGATTTGTAGGAGCGAACATCACCCTCCTTGCGATAGTTCATACCGGTAGCATTTTTTGAAAGTTTCTTTGATTTCCGTATAAGCTTTTCGTTTTCCTTCCGGGCGGCTGAGATATTTCCGGCTCTCAATTGGGATAACGAATAAGTCGCTTGAATGCTCCAACCTTGGGGTTCACTCTGAATGCCCAATAGATTAAGTGTATCTTCGAATTTTATGGAACCCGTGGGTTTGGTGATTTGCACAAAAAACTCTGCTCGGTCTTTCCCCAGGGATTCTTTGATCAATTGAGGATAGATTGCACTGGCGAGCAAGGATAGTTGGTTAGCATATGATTCAGTCAGAGTGTTTTTGCAGTTTTTAGGGTGTTGCTGAAGAAGTTCCCCTTGAATGTCTTCAAGTTCAGGATTCCCTGCAGGCATTACAGCGAATACATTGACCAGAGAGAAAAGATACTTTTCATAACTTGAATTGCGTTTAAGAAAAGCAGGAAGCCATCTCCTTGATCTTTTCTGGGAATTAGCCAGTTTTTGTTCGCTGGACAGCTTACTGTCTCTTTTTGCAGCCTGTTTCATTGAGCTGTTTATCTCTGCCAATGTGTCCCTTGCTGAGTGATATTCTTTTCGCAATTGCTCAAGATTGTTCGACAGGACAGAAGGCGAAATGGAATTCTCTGCCTGCACACAAAGGGTTGATATAAAAAAGAGGGCAAGGGATAATATAAAGTGTAAATTTCTCATGGTAGATTGTCTGTTTTCAGAAAGGTACTAAAGTCCACTACAAGGCGCATTCCCAGTTCTTTTGGATGGTTTATAATTGGTTTAGGTTGGTTCTAGTTTCTGCACAAAATTTCCAGATTGGAGTTTTTGCAGTTCACATGCCAACTCATGAAAGTCTCATACAATTAAACGTTTCACCCACGAATTGAGGTAATTCACCAAGATGAGAAGACTTGATGGGCATCAAAAAAAGAATGGGTATGCACATAAAATGAACATACCATTGAAAGTCCTGATCAATTAACCATCTCAAAAGCACCACCTGTCCAGGAAAAGACCAAGGTTTCCCCATCCGGAGCACTCACGAAAACCGAAGGTTTGAAAAGAAACTTCTTGGGATTCCCCTTCTCGTTGTTTCGAAAGATCATACGATCCTTGGCAACCTTCTTCCTCTTGGCATCATAACCGACAGCCCAGACATGTCCCGTCCCCCAGTCGCCGTATAAGAAATGACCTTTGAGCTTGGAGTGACGTTTCCCATAATAGACAATGCCTCCTGTAATACTGACTCCCTCCGGGCGACCATAGACGGCAACAGGTTCTTCAAATACGGCGTCCTTGGGAGGTGAATCCCCCCGTTTGACAAACTTCAAGTCAGCTTCACGGAAGCTCCATCCATAATTGGCTCCCTTCCGGATGTGATTGACTTCTTCACGAAGATCCTGGCCAACATCCGCGAGCCAGAAGACACCGGTCTTATGATCATAATCCATACCCCAGGGGTTACGCAGACCAAGCGCCCATATTTCCCCACGCATGCCCTCTTTACCAACAAAAGGGTTATCAGGCGGGATACCATACTGCAAACCCTTGGAACGGGCATTCACATCCAGGCGTAGGACCTTCCCATTGAACATGAATGGGTTCTGTGCAAACCGACGTACGTCGTCCCTTTTTCCTCCATCCCCCACGGCAAGATAAAGCATACCATCCGGTCCAAATGTCATGTTGCCGGAATTGTGGTTCCAGAAAGGCTGGGGTATTTCCAGTAATTTACGCTCAGTGGAAAGGTTCGCACGGTTGGGTTTATCCGTGAATACCTCCATCTCACTGAGGATGGTGCGCTTCGGATGCTGCAGGGAATAATAAACGTAAAACTTCCGGTTTTTTTTAAAATCAGGATGAAAAACGAGCCCAAGCAATCCCTCCTCGAACGCATGGGCAATCATGTCACGCCCGGTGAAATCGAGGAAAACCTCTACAGAATCCCCACCAATGCGGTCCTCTGGAAGGATGAGAATACGGCCACCCTGTTCAACCAGGAAGAGACGCCCGGTATCATCAGGAGGCACAACTGCAGCCACAGGAAGCGTGAATTTCAACTTGGAGAAAACCGGTTTAAAGGAAACCTCATTGGCGGAGAGGAGACCCAGACTGAAAACAAATGAGGTTACGAGTATGAATGTCTTTTTCATGACGAAGCTGGTTGTAGTGTAGAACGATCCTCAATGAAGCCCTATGAGTGTCAAATGCAAAGGTGTATTCTCAAGGAAACATGGCATCCAGTTCTCTCGCTGTTACCTGATGACCATATTCGCAGAGTTCAAAAGCCTCGGCTTGATGGATGGAGCGGGCACCCGCCTCACCATATCTAATGGCCAAGGCATCCCGAACGTCATCTGCGATAGAAAGTGGGTGTTGCCATTCAAAATAAACCTTCAACCAGTTTAAACGCTCTTCTGAACCCGAGGGAATATCTTCCAGCTTCCTGTCGAGCCATGGCAACCACTCGAAGAACTGGCTTTCATGAGCGGCAAGTTGTCGAATCTTTATTTCATAAAAATCATCAATTCCGACTGCGACATCTGCATGAAAAGGCGAGGGTTTCTGAAAGGCATCCCAGAAGTAGGTGATAACCGGCATTTGTTGTAAGGCAGGGACCTCAGGCACAATGCTTGGAACCACAAGCAGAAATGAGGCATCCTGAACCAACTGTGCTGTGTAGCGATGGTCGGCATGATAATCATTGGGGCGGTTCGTGATAACAAGGTCAGGCTTGAATTCACGTATGACCCGAATGACTTTCAATCGGTTAGCAAGGGTTGCCTCCAGGTGCCCGTCTGGAATGTCAAGCACGAGGCTCTCCGCTCCGATGATATCCGACGCAGTAGCAGCTTCAACCCTGCGCCGGGTGACGAGGGCATCAGGCGCCATCTCATGGTGACCACTCCGCCCGTCTGTAAGGCTCACAAATCGAACCACATCCCCTTGGGAGCGCCACATTGCAGCGACACCACCACAACGATATTCACAGTCATCCGGATGGGCTCCAATAATAAGGATTCGCTGGCTCATGGTTGGATTATCCCACGTCAAAGGTTTGACAGTTAAGAAGTATCATATTGAACGATGGGTCAAACGGAAATTGAAATGACAGAAAAAGAACAAAACGAACTCCTTGCAATGTTGGCCAACCGCCTGCTCAACCAGCTGACCCTGCTACAAATTATTGAATTTGCCAAGGAAGGCAGTATTGCAATGGCCCATCAGCAAATTGCAGACATGAGTGATGAGGACAAGCAGAAGAACCTGGAGATGCTCCGCAAGGACCAAATGAGGATGCAAGAGGCCATGCAGTCCCCTCCACAGCCCCCCAAAAACTGATCCATTCAGTGAAAATTCTCATTACAGGCGCCAGCAAGGGTATCGGCCTGGCTACTTCAAAAATGCTCCATGATGACGGACATGAGGTGGTCGGAATAGCTCGCACCCAGCCAAATGACTTCCCCGGCACATTTCATTGTATAGACCTGTCCGATGAGAAGGCACGAGGAAGACTATTAAAGAAGCTTGTTGCCGAACATAAATTTGATGGCTTGCTCAACAACGTTGGATTGGTGAATCCCGCCCCACTCGAGGAAATTACCCTGGAGGACTTTGATGCCTGTGTAGATATGAACCTGCGAGTTTCCATTCAGGCCACACAGGCAGTACTTCCGCACATGAAGGAGCAGCGACAGGGCCGAATCGTTTTTACCAGTAGCATGGTGGTTGCCGGAGTCCCGTACCGGACAAGTTACTCTGCCGCGAAGGCAGGCATGGTTAGCTTCACACGTAGCTGGGCACTTGAATTGGCAGCCTATGGGATAACAGTCAATGCAGTTGCTCCCGGGCCGGTCGAGACAGAGCTTTTCAATACCAACAATCCACCGGGTAGCGAAAGTCGACAACGCTATATTGATGGCGTTCCCATGAAAAGAGTCGGACTGCCGGAGGAACTGGCCGCGGCCAATTGCTATTTCCTTGTTGGTCAATCCGGCTTCACAACAGGACAGACACTCTTTGTTGATGGCGGTTACATGACCGGCAAGTCTGCACTTTGAATTTCCAGCCTCAGGACAGGTCCAAATCCCATATGAATATTCAGAATAAAGTTGCCATCGTGACCGGTGGCGGAACCGGAGTCGGTCGCGCAACAAGTATACAACTTGCTGCCCAAGGTTGCGCAGTTCTTGTCAATTACAGTCGTTCGGCCGATGAGGCACAAGCCACTGTCGAGGAAATCAAGGATAATGGTGGAAAAGCTATCGCACACTGCGCCGATGTCTCAGAGAATCCGGAGGTACTCGAGATGATCGCGGCAACGACACAGGCATTCGGCAAACTGGATATTCTTGTCAATAATGCAGGCACAACCGAGTTCATCTCATTTAGAGATCTGGATGCGGTGACTCCCGAGATATGGGATCGCATCATGAAGGTCAATGTGATCGGAGCCTTTCAGGTTGCCCGGGCCGCGGCAAAGGCGATCAGGAAAACCTCAGGCACAGGAGATATTGTGAATGTAACCTCGGTCGCCGGTCTAAATGCCACCGGCAGTAGCATTCCATATGCAGCCAGCAAGGCCGCGCTCAACAACGTCACCCTTTCACTGGCACGGACTCTCGCACCGGATATCAGGGTTAATGCAGTCGCCCCGGGCTTCATAACCGGCCGTTGGCTGGAGAACGGACTCGGCGATAAATACGAGGCTTTTCGTGAAAATTTCAACGAGAACCTACCCCTCAAGCGTGTCTGCGACCCCAAAGACGTGGCGGATGCGATCCTCAGCCTGCTCACCGGTTCCCAATTGGTGACTGGACACATCCTGCCCTGTGAAGCCGGAATGCTGCTGATGCAACCCCTTTCCATCCGATCCGGAAAATAAAAAAGAAAGCAAACGCGCCCCTAAGCAATAATGGTCTTCTCCCGTCGTCAATTCATGAAGGCCGGAATGGTTTCCGCTGGAGGCGCCATTCTTCTCGGCACCTACTCGGTCTTCATTGAAAGGCTGCACTTCCAGGTCAACCGGTACCGAATCAATCTGCCACGCCTTCCGGAAGCCTTTGATGGATTCCGCATCCTTCATCTCACGGATCTCCACTACGGGCCGTATCAAGGATGGAATTACATTGAGAAAGCAGTGGAGAAGGCATCCGGGATTTCCTGTGACATAATTGCCCTGACAGGCGACTACATGCACAAGACCCATGATCCCCGCAAGGTCAGGAGAATGTGGAAGGCCCTCAACCAACTCAAGGCGCCCGGTGGGGTCTTTAATGTGCTTGGAAACCATGATCACTGGGCCGGCCACGAGCTTGCCATGGAACTACTGGAAACCAGCGGACAATCCCTACGAGACAAAACCACAAGCCTGACTCGTCGCGGAGAACGAATCCACCTTGGTGGAGCCGGAGACTTTTGGGAGGACCATTTTGAGATCGCACCAATCTTCAGGGATATACCGGAAGATGAGTTTAGAATTCTCTTGGCCCACAACCCGGACTCTATCGATACAATCCAAGGGCCGCCGATGGATTTAATTCTTAGCGGGCATACGCACGGTGGCCAAATCGTCCTACCCTTTTTCGGCGCGCCCCAATTACCAGTAAAAAATAAAATCTACAGTCAGGGGCTTATACCGACAGAGAATGGACCCGTCTTCATCACCCGAGGCATTGGAACCGCTATTCTTCCTATCCGCTTCAACTGTCCACCGGAAATCGCCATCTTGGAATTGCGTAAGTCACAAAGTTCCTTAATATAGGAAGAAACAAGAAATGAATTCACTCCCTCCAACATTTCAAGCACCGCTCGACCCCGATTTCCAACCTGCGATTCTCTGGAGACGCAAATTTAAAGAGATGGTTGAAGCCAGCGGCGACCCCGCGACCTGTCGCATCGCTCTGGAACAGGCGGATGGATCCATATTCCACCACGAGACCCGACTACTCCCTGCCTCCCACCCGGAGGTGGAATCCAACTTCCGGCATGTCGAGCGCCTGATAAAGTTTCTGCTCTGGTCACGGGGTGGATGGCGCGTGCATCTCTCTGGCCCGATCGGACTCGCAGCACGGTTGCATTCATACTTTCAGGATACAGCAACCGGCCGCTTTGACTCCAATCTCATCGGGGAAAAAGTATACGGCCAAGCCATTGAAGTCCTGCCCACACGGGAGATTCCAGCCGAGCAATCTGCAGCCCAACCAATGGGGCGGCACCTGGACGGTTGCCGCATCGGGTTCGACCTCGGTGGAAGCGACCGCAAAGTGGCGGCAGTCATCGACGGCGAGGTTGTATTCAGTGAGGAGACCGTTTGGGATCCCTACCACAAGTCAGACCCCCAATACCATCTGGACGGCATCCTTGATTCCCTGCAGAGAGCTGCAAAGCACCTGCCTCAAGTGGATGCCATTGGCGGAAGCGCGGCCGGTGTCTATGTCAATAATGAGGTCAAGGTGGCCTCACTCTTTCGAGGCATCCCTGATGATTTATTTGACGCCAGGGTGCGACACATTTTTCGCGAAGTCGGAAGTACGATGGGAGATCTTCCAATCGTTGTGGTCAATGATGGCGAGGTTACAGCCCTGGCCGGCTCAATGAGCCTGGGCAGCAACTCTGTACTCGGCATCGCAATGGGAACGAGCCTCGCCAGTGGTTATGTAAACCGGAAGGGTAATATCACGACGAGCCTTAATGAACTGGCATTCGCCCCGGTGGACTATCGTGCTGATGCCCCTGCCGATGAGTGGAGTGGTGACCTTGGTTGCGGCGTACAGTACTTTTCCCAGCAGGCAGTGGGACGTCTCCTGAAACCTGCAAAAATCGACCTCATCGAAGACCTTGGCCTTCCCGAGAAACTCAAGGAAGTGCAATCCCTAATGGAAAAGGAGGACCCGCGCGCCAGCAAAATCTACGAGACCCTGGGCGTTTACCTTGGCTACACACTTCCCCACTACGCCGATTTTTACACAATGGAAAATGTACTGCTACTGGGTCGCGTCACAAGTGGTACGGGGGGCGACCTTCTTCTTCAAAAGACAAATGAAGTCCTGAAATCCGAGTTCCCTGAACTTGCGGAGAAACTCAATTTCCACATCCCGGATGAGAAGGAGAAGCGCCATGGGCAAGCCATTGCCGCCGCAAGTCTTCCATCAATCAGGCATCAAGCTTGAGGAATACGAAGGAAAAAGGATAAGGCCAGGTCTCACCATTCTGGGCCTTCACTGCGCCGAGAATGGGAAAAACAAAACCCACAACCAACAAGGCCAAAAGGAGGGGAATCCCAATAATGAAGAAGCTGAGGATGACAAAGCCAATAACCAGGATAAACTCTGTGATAATCCAATTCAGGACAATCTTTCCGTGCAGGTCAATAAGGGCGGATTCATCCTTCTTCATCAACCAAAGGATTAGCGGAACAATCAGTCCCAAAATCGGCACCGGATAGTTACAGAATTGGGAGAGATGGATAAACATACACCAGTTCCTGTCATCCGGAGAGGAAATAACATTCTGCCTAATGGGGCCTTGGCCAATTTCTCCTGACGTAAATCTCTTGGATTGTGTATCTGATTGAGAGAACTCGCCACTGGGTCTTTCGGATAAAGTCGACCGTTTAGGTTTTGGCTTCACACAAATCATGACAACCAGGACAACTGAAACAGCAAGGACACCAAGGAGTACAAAAAAAAGAACTAACTCCAAAGGGCCGATACGCTGCAAAAAACCAATTTGTCCGATGTGATTTAAATTCATGAGACTGACAATATAAACCAAAGGAAACTCATACATTCAAGCTTCGGTTAAATGCGACAAAGCATTCAGTCCAACGGGTCCTTCTCATAATCGGATGCATTCACCCAACCCGTACCGGGTGCCTTTTCTCCCGAGGTATACTTCTCAAAGAAATTATTCCAGTTGCCGATAAACGGGTAGCTGTCGAAAACCTTTCCGTTCCCGAATTGTCGCGGGTCCCCTTGTGCCTTGAGCTCCGACTCCATTTGTTTGGAAAGCTCAAGCTTGAGCCTGGCTTGTGACTTCTCCTCTGCCAGGTTGGTGACACAATAGGGATCATTGACCAGATAGAAAAGCTCCTCCTTGGGACGTTTTCCAAAATTCATCTGCCAGAATTTAGTGTTACCCTCCCGACGCTGGTTAAGCAGGAGGGTCTTCGTTGGACTGCCATCACAGTTCAAGTAACCCGTCTCAGGATTTCCACCGGGCCAACGATTCGGTTCATAGTTCCGGAGATAAAGCATGTTTGCCTTCACGATACCTCGAATGGGATAACCTCCATTCTTCGGTCGCCCCACATCATGACGCTCCTTACCAATGAGGACATGATCTCGATCAGCAATGACCTGTCCGGAATCGGGGGACTTGAAGATATCGGTCAGGCTTCGACCTGTAATCGGTTGCATTATGGGAGCAGGATCCTTGACCCCGGCCACTTCAAGAAAAGTCGGTGCGATGTCTGCAAAACTAACATAGTCATCCACGATTCGTTTACGTCCACTTATACCCTTGGGCCACATGGCAGCCAGTGGAATGTGATTTGAATAGTCGTATGCCTGTCCCTTACAACGAGGGAATGGCATGCCATGATCGGATGTTGCAATGACAAGTGTATTCTCCAGTTGGCCGCTTTTCTCCAGAGTCTTGAGAATACGTCCCAAATGTTTGTCGTAGTGCTCAACCTCCATCGAGTAGTCGAGGATGTCGTGACGAACCTCCTCGCTGTCAGGCCAGAAAGAAGGAACGGTCTCGATGTCGGTCAATTTCTTTCCACTTTTTACACCGTTGCCGTATTCATAACCCCGATGGGGCTCAGTAGTACCATACCAGAAGCACCAAGGGTTGCCATCCGGAACAGCTTCAAGGAAGTCACCAAAATTTCCCGAGTAGTCATTATTGGAAATACCCCGGGCAGGTGGCTTGGCCTTGCGCTTGCTAAAGGGCCTTCCAGTTATGAATCTCCGTTTGCCGTTGGCATCATTGGCTATCCCGGGGCCCCACCCTTTCCCGGTATAACCGGTGAAATAGCCGTTTGCCTCAAGGGTCTCCACAAAGCCTCCAAACTTGGAGGGAAAGACGTTCATGTGGTTGGCAGCCTGCTCGAGTTGCCAGGAATAGCGTCCGGTAAGAATGATTGCCCGGGAGGGTGCACACTTGGCATTTGGAGTGTAGGCACGATTAAAGAGGATTCCATCGCGAGCCACACGGTCAAAAGATGGAGTACTCACCCATTCACAACCATAGGCCCCGGCGTGACCAAATGACCAGTCATCGGCAATCGCAAACAGGATATTGGGACGGGAAACTCCAGAAACCATGGCAATGTAGGCCTTGGCAAAACGGGTGCCGAGTTCACGATAGGCTTCAGCACTAAAATGAACCTTGTCACCTTTATGGGTCAGGCCTTCAGCAGAGACAAAGGCCGAGTTGTGAACTTTTCCCGGCAAATTCTGATGGGCACGATCGACCTTCTTCTTGGCGGCGTTCCAGGGACGCTCGGGGAAAATACCCATCTGGCCGGCGATGAACGGTACATCAGGTGCGGATAATTCCTTGCGAAAGCGGGCGATGAGATCATGGAGCTTGGCTTCGTAGATGGCGGCATCTTTATCGTTGCTATCTGATTCACCCTGATGCCAGAGTATCCCCTTAAGGGTCCCATCCCGTAGTGCAACATTGGCACGGACAAGGGCATCATCCCATGGGTGACTCCGTGTCTGGGAATGGTATCCCCCCTCTTCCCATGACCGAATGGGCGAACCACCGGCAGCACACGGTATAAGCCCGATATGAACATTAGGGTTCTCCTCAGCCATA
>JABJCN010000193.1 GCA_018668635.1 Opitutia bacterium | reverse complement strand
CGTTGCTCTAGGTCAATAAGGAGTGCTGATAATGCCTGGTCCAGGCGGGGTAAACAGAATCCCATTCCATAGGATCCGTTTCCAAATGCGTTACCCATTCCCATGTTGCCGCCGTGCATATCCCAGCTACTGCTGGGCGGGCCCTTCTTATCATGGGCTGCCTGTCCCGTCCATCCATTGACTGTTACAAACCGCACGCCGGATTCCACCATTCGGCGTGCCAGCAGAAGATTTTGTCCCAATGGATGCATTCCGTACATTTCACGCACCCTGGTGGGTTCGCGATCCATTTCAAAAGCCTTGCGGCCTTCCACGCGGGTCATGCCGTCGTAGGCCAGTTCACGTAAATTGTCCCAGTCCTCTCCAAGAGGATGGTTCTTCAGGGTACCTGATTCAATTCTCCCAAGCAGTTCCTTGCGGTTCTTGAAACGGGCGGGGTCGGTCATTTCGTAGAGCTTGGGCGGTTTAAAGTCTGCCATGGCTGGATGGTTCTTGTCGGATCCCACGAAAACCGGTGCGTAGGGGGAACCAAGGTAACCGCCGGTGCCGATGTTGGGTGCGCAGAACACAGGTCTTCCAACGCACTTGATCAGCCATGCGTTGGAAACAAGGTTGCGATTGCTTGGGAGGTGTTTGGCCACCACTGAACCAATATATGGAGACTCGTCGGGTACGCCCTGCTTGACCCGCTTCTCAAATTGTCCGGAGAGCAGGTTGTGCATGGCATCAAAATGGTTGCTGATTCCTCCGGGGTGCGTCACGGAACGGATCAGTGCGAACTTGTCTGTCTGCTTGGCAAGTTCCGTGTGCAT
Organism: Opitutia bacterium; assembly: GCA_018668635.1. Taxonomy (GTDB): domain Bacteria; phylum Verrucomicrobiota; class Verrucomicrobiia; order Opitutales; family JABJCN01; genus JABJCN01. The sequence continues at coordinate 2,556 of JABJCN010000193.1, read as the reverse complement.
TTCATTAAGATGCATCCCCGGCACCTTGGTGCGAATCGGCTTGTATGGACCTCGATACTCAATTGGCGCATCAGGCTTCATGTCCCATGTATCCAGTTGACTGGGGCCACCGCACAAAAGCAGGAAGATGCAGGATTTCTTGGAGGCGATAGCCTTGCCGGATGCGTCAGTCTTGTCCGTTCCCAGCACCATTCCCGGCACCCCAAGGTTGAGCGCACCAATACCACCTGCCTGCAAAAGTTGACGACGTGAGATTTCAGATCCGTTCATCTTATGCCTATATTTGATTTTTGCCTTAAATGAGAATGGGTAATACCCCACTTTTTTTAATTATTTTCAATGCGAAAGCATTGTCAATGGTTGAGGGAGTGTGGACCCTAAGAAATCTCCCTGAACTATTTCTTTAACAACAGCGGCTTGCCTTCCTGCGCCCAGCCAGCAGGGCGCTGATTTCCCCCGGGTCGACCAACATCACCAAGGTCTTCGCGGGCTTTTTCAGCAAGGGCGAGAATACGTTGAACCACCTTTGGGTTTTGTCCGGCGATATTGTTGTCCTCATGGATGTCCTTGACGAGGTTGAATAGCTTCAGCTGGCTTTTGCCCTCGGGTTTGCCCCAGTTTCTTTTCTTGGATTGCATGTCCAGAAAAAGTTTCCATGGCCCGGAGCGTACGGCTTGGAGTTGATCCATCTGGTAGAAATAGTAGGCCTCGTGTGGTGACTTTGCCCCGGGAGTTCCCAAGAGTAGGTGGCTGATGTCACGACCATCTATAATTCTATCACTACTGGTCCTTGCTCCTGCAAGTCCTGCAAATGTTGGCAGTATGTCAATTGTTGCGGTGACCTCTGCGGATTCAGTTCCAGCCTTAATCCTGCCTGGCCAGCGAACTATGCATGGTACACGCATTCCTCCTTCGTCCGTTCGGCCCTTGCGTCCGCGAAGAGGAAGGTTGCTTCCCTGCTTCTCCCGAAAAGAACCATTGTCGGTCGTGAATAGGACCAGTGTCCGGTCATCAATGTCTTCATTCTTGAGGGTATTGAGGATTTTACCCGTGGACCAGTCCACCTCCTCGACCCAATCCCCGTAGGCCCCATCCTTTGATTTGCCCTTGAATGCATTGCCAGGGAAAAGGGGTAAATGCACGGCGGTATGAGGTAGATATAGGAAGAAGGGCTTGGTCTTGTTTTTTGTGATAAAATTAATGGCTTCAGTCGTGTAGCGTGCGGTAATACTGGATTGTTTAACCGGGGCTTCTATGACAGTCTCATTTCTCAGTAGAGGTAGATGAGGGCGACCTCGTCCCTGATTCTTGCCCATATCATTGCTGTAGGGTATTCCGTAGTAGTGGTCGAAACCGTGTTTAGTCGGAAGGAAATCCGGATGATCGCCAAGATGCCATTTTCCGATACACATGGTTGCATAGCCTTTGTCCTTTAGGATTTCAGCAATGGTGGTTTCTTCGGGGTTGAGCCCCTTCTTTGCCCCCGGGAACAGCACACATAGATTGTTTTCATCCACGTGCATGTTGATTCGACGGGGATAGCATCCGGTCATGAGGCTGGCTCTTGATGGAGTACAGACAGAGCAGGATGAATAGAAATCAGTGAGACGCATGCCTTCCTCTGCCATCTTGTCCAGGTTTGGAGTGCGATGAACTTTTGACCCGAAGCATCCGAGATCGCCGTAGCCCATGTCGTCGATGAATATGACAATCAGGTTTGGAGGTTTCTCTTCTGCCTTGAGGAACAGGGGAAAGAGACAAATCGTGAAGAGAAGACGTTGTATTGATTTCATTGGATTGGTTTTTTACAAGTGTGGTAGGCGAGTGTCATCAATATAATGAGGATGGCACTATAGTGGAAGAGCTGGCGGTAGGGAGACAGGTTTATAATTTCAGGGATTAACAAGATGATGCTGAACAGAAAAAGCAATTGTGCGGAAATAACCAGGAAGGGATTATGTGCAGTACTTTTGATGACAACACTTGAATAGAAGAGGAGCGATAGGTAGGCAGTCAGCACGGAGAGAAGGATTGGCGCCATCCAGTTGGTGATTCCAAGCCCAAGAAATATGACCTCGAGGGTCCATGCAACGTCCAGCCAAAATAAGGTTTTAAGTCGGGTATATTCTTCGGTCGGATGCGTTTCTGTTGTTGTCTTCCTCAACGATCCTATCAGACGAAACAGTAGATAGAGTACGCCAAAAATCAGGACGAGGTCATGTGCACTGATTGAGACATGTATTCCTGTGGGTAGTTGATCCGTGAAGACCTTCGTGCGATCCAGAAAAGGGAGCAGACTTGCCATTACAACTAGTTCCACGCGTATGCAAGCCGCCATTATGGGACCGATAAACCTAACTTTTAGGCGTTGATGATCCGGCAGGTTTGTTGCCAGATTTTTCAGTTGATCCATTCGGCGCGCGCCAAGGATGACCTGAATGTAGGTTAGTGATACAAAGCAGGTAAGGGCGTGGAGGAATCCACTCCATGTAGGGTCGTCCTGGGGCATGATTGAACGACCGGTGACGTTAGGCTATGATGAACATTCGGGACCGT
>JABJCN010000239.1 GCA_018668635.1 Opitutia bacterium | reverse complement strand
CTCCCCATCGATATAAATCTGGGCTTGCTTTGCATTGAGACTGTAGGCGACTGCAACATGAGTCCACTCATTGAGTTTCAGCTGATCGATGCTACGGAAATCATTACCTCCCCCACCTGATTGCTGGCCCATTCCGTTGAAAGCAAAATTTATATCATTCTGGACAATAAAATGTAGATCACCAGCCTCCCACCCCTTGGTATGGAAAATGGACGAAGCGTTGCCATTTCTACGAAGCAGCCATGCAGAAACCGTGAATTCTGAGGGATTTCTCCCGAGAACCGGCACATCGATCCGATTATCAACACCATCGAAATTCAAGGCCTTACCCCGAATGCCATCAATATGGTCAGTAACGAGGTCAAACCGCTTCATAACCCCATGTTGTCCCGAGACCTGATCCCTTGCAATATCATCGGTTAAATCCTCGAAGTTCCAGTGGGCGATCAGACCGTTGGAATAAAAGTTGAAGGAATCAGTAACCTCGACCACTCCACTCACAGTGTCAACAGCAGTGGCACCGGCATCCTGATAAGGTTCACCCAGTATATGAACAATTGTGGCAGCACCATTGAGAGTTATGGCGGGTGCGATGCTATCACCAACAGTGATGGTGCGCTTGCGGGTGACTGCAACCTTTCCGTCTGCATCTGCATAATCATAAGCAAGTACATAGATTCCGGGTACATCAGAAAGCACCTTACCGGAAACCTGCACCAGTGAAGCATCAAGGTCGTTGCCATCACGATCCTTAAGAGTGATGCCGGGATCCCCGAAGGCATTGCCTGCCTCAAGGTTGATTTCCTTGTCTCCAAGAAGTGTAATGGAGGGAATCGTCGCATCATCCGAAACAATAACAGTCCGGGTGATCTCGGAACGATGCCCAAGGGAGTCCATTGCAGAGTAGGTCAGCAAGTACTCGCCAACCGCTGAAATCACCACCGGAGTCTCAATAACCAAGGCATTGATGGGTACCTCGGTATCCGGGACCTGCCCATCAAGACGAACCTCTATAGGATCCACACCGTCAGACTTGATCTTGAAGGTGGCGGAAGTGTTACCAAAGTTTCCTTCTGTGATATTATTGACCCCGGGATTCAGGTTCGCATTGCCTTGCACTCCCTGTAGCACGTCCTGCCCGTTGGCATCCGTGACATATACATTGATCTGCTCGGACTGTGCATTCAGGACGTCCAGATGATAGGTTGTAAATACATAGTCCCCCTCCGGAAGGCCGGTCAGGGTCAGGGTAATGTCACCAGCATTATTCTTTACAAAGTCCTCGGCAACTCTGGCCAGCGGTGCACTACTGGTGCTGTCTCCCCGGTCCCGCCAGTCAACACTGGAAATCTGAATGGTAAGGGTATGCCCATCTGGTGTGACAACCTCTTGAGAAGGAAGGATAATATTATTCTGATCGTTATTGCCTCCTGAAACCCCGATCCAACCGTCCTGAACACGCTGAGCGAGGGGGCCGATATCAAGCGCAACATAAGTCTGGGTCATACCAACAACCTGAACCGGGACTATACCGTCCACGTTGTCCTCGGCAAGGGCACCGGGATCATCGTAAACCTCACCGCGTGGAAGGGTTATGGGACTGGCTCCAACAAGTGTGATAACCGGACCACTGGTATCAATGACCTTGATACTCCGCATGACCGGGATGGCAACACTCCCCTTCTCGTCCGTAAAGGTATATGTGAAGGAATAAGTACCGGGCAGACTGGCCAGGTCGGTCTCGGTCTTGAGACCTTCATTTAGAAGAGGTTCACCATCAGCCGTACTGACGAATGCGCCGTTGTCCTGGTACTCCTCTCCGGCTTCATGGGTGACCTCGGTTTTACCAATAAGGGTAATGACGGGGGCGGAGACGTCCTCCTCGACCACCACTTTGCGAAATGCCTGTGAAGTGTTCCCGGAGGAGTCGGTGACCGTGTAAAGCAGGCTGTATGCGCCGGGATTGGTTGTATCAAAAGGTTGATTTCCCCCCTTGGCGATGGCGATCTCCTGTTCCGAGAGCGCCCGGTTGAAAAGCATCACATCGTCAATGTACTTGGCAAAATGCTGGTTAGCCTGATTCCCTATTAAGAATATGGAATCGATGCCCTTTTGGTCCGATGCGCCAACGAACTGACCGTCCATGTAAAACCGGGTCTCGTTGCCAGTGCCCACGGCGGCGATGTGACGCCAGGCCTTGCTCTCGTCAGGAGTCAGGGAAAAACCGGAGGAACGGAAATCCCCCCTGCCATTGGCGTAGTTTCCAAGGAAGTCAGAATTGTTTGCAAACATGACCTGGTGGTCGGTGTTCTTTCCCCGGAACAAGGTTCGCCATCGACCTGTGGGATAAAGTTTCTTGAACCAGGCTGTGGCTGTCCATTCCGATTTAAGGGGAAACCCATTACCGGGGATTTCAAAGCGGGAATTGGAGTCAAGTGAGGAGATAAGTAGACCCGCTCCATAGCGCCCCTCTTCCGAACGGGCAGCCATGTTGTAAAACTGACCGTCCCATCCATTCTCCGTGACATCCATGCCGGGATTGACCTCGTCATCAAAAGTGAACCACGCATCCGGGGAAATCTTGTGCGTAACGATCATCTCTGTCGCGACATCCAAATCATCGAAGGTTACCCCGGGATCAACGAAAGCCTGCCCAGCCTTGAAGGTGACAATATCAGTCCCCCCGAATTCAGCAGATTCATTCAGCGTGACAACGGGACTGGTTGTATCGATGACCTGCAGGATTCGTTTTGCCGGGAGGGCATCCTTGCCACTGGCATCCTGAAAAGCATAGACGATCTCAAACTCGCCAAGAGTCTTCCCATCCGGCACTTCAGTGGCAGTAAGATCGCCCAGTAACTGACCGGCCTTGTCATAAGCCTTGGCACCCGGGTCGGCATAATCGGAACCGAGCTCAATGATGGATTCGACCGG
>JABJCN010000236.1 GCA_018668635.1 Opitutia bacterium | reverse complement strand
TAATTATCGTCTTTTTCAAAATGTAATTCTTGGTAAAATCTCCAGATGACAATAAAATCTGCTATTGGTGCATTCAAAATAATTCAATTTCAGGGTTGCAAATGAAATGTTTCAAAATGATTATACAAGGCTGATCCCCCACTTAATTTAACAAATTGAATCCCCAAATCCCCTCTTTTGAAATCATAAAGAGGGTCAAATTCGTACAATAAAGTAACATTTGGCAAAATAGTACTTGCGAAAATCTGCACCTGTGGCATAAGTATAAACTTGTGAATGTAATCCCTCCCCATGTCCTGAACCAAATTATAAAAATAGACATGAAAAAAAGCCTAGTCCTAATCCTACTACCCTTCCTACCTATCGTCTCATTTGCAATAGAGACAGAATCTAGTGGCACTCAATCCATAAGCATATCGGCAGGAGCAAGTGACCGTTATGAACTCCTGAGCATAGCCCTGAATGCAGATGCCACCTACACCGGCTCCATCAGTAGCATATCTGAATATACTCTTACCCTAGATTCTGCGGATTTTTCTGATACTGACCTAACCACATATCCTTATTTCCTGCGCGTCAAGGCAGACGGAAGTAATCAAGGCGCTGTATTTCTAATTATTGCCCACTCGACTACAGGATCTGATGATACTGTTACTGTCGATACCAGCCCTGCCAGTCTTTCTGCCGATGACGAGGTAACAATTATTCCTGCCCATACTCTCGCATCCCTTTTCGGTAAAGCCGCAGGATCAATATCAAGTATCAGCGTATCGAGCGATGTAGCTACAGTTACCACATCATCTAATCACGGATTGAACACTGGAGACCAAGTCACACTTGCCAGCATAACCGGATCTCCGTCACTTAATGCGGATCAAACAATAACGAGGACAGGAGCGACTACATTTACAATTGATGGTGTTGATGCAACAGGCGGTTCATACTCAGGGGGAACTTGGTATCAAGCGAGTTGGCCCGACATCGGCAGTAATACGACAAGCGGAGATGGATCGGATAACAACGAAATACTTTCTGGGAAACCAACTTCTGCAGATAATGTTATCGTTTGGACAACCTATGGGTGGAAGACATATTTCTACTACAACAACAAATGGCAGACTTATGGAACCCGTTCCAGTCAAGATTTCACAGTTGTTTACCCGGATGAAGGATTAGTTTTGGTTCGACGGGATACTGATTCTTATGCACTAACCCTTTCAGGAACCGTACCGGCAATCTCATCACAAGCCTTTCATCCTGCAGGTGATAATAAGTTCCTGCTGAGCAATCCATATCCAGTCGCAATTGGACTTACTGATCTTGGCCTTCATGCTTCAGGAAACTGGACAAATAGTAATACTGCGGCCTCTGCAGACCAAGTGCTAGTCTGGACCGGTTCCAGCTGGTCCACCTTTTACAAAAACGCCTCCGCAAACTGGTCAAACGTTAGTGATGCAATTAACTATAGCAATGTTGCTACAGCAACAGCAACTGCAGGTTCAGCTGGTGGTAATGCATTACAAACGAGTGATATAACAATTACAAGTGGTGGCACTGGCTATCAATTTGGAGCTACGAACTTCAGCCTTACTCCTGCCGTATCGATAACAGGTGGCGGAGGTTCAGGCGCAACAGCTGCCGCTACCTTGAGTGGAGACAGCGTGGCAAGTATAACGATCACAAATGGTGGCAGTGGCTACACTTCCGCACCGACCATAACTATAGCCGGGACGCAAATTCCATCTGGTGCCTCAGTTATGGTGGTTCGGCAAAGTGGTGGTGCTGGCGGAAATGAATACGTTCAAGCAAGCTCACCATACTAAACTTTTAACTACACAAAATCTTCATTTTACCCCTACATCCATAAATTAATTTTCTCTGATCTAAATAAAATATTCTGAAATTTTAACAATTTCCGACTCAACCCAAAATCCCTCCCCTCCCCAAAATGACACCTAGGTATAAACTACCTCGGCAACTTATTGTTGTCATTTTAACCGGGGTAATTGTTTCAGTAAATGCTGATATAACAATCAGTTGGGATGATGGATACGAGACTTTTACAGACTTTAGTGGAACTAGCCTAACATCAGGGGGAGCCAACAATCAAAATGGAAGCTTGGTTGAATTAGGTTTTTTTACGGAGTCTGATGATAGCAATCTATTTCGTGGAAACTGGATACCGCTGACTGCTGGGACTCGGTTTGGAGATACTAGCGATGGTACTGATGCAGGAGATGGGGCATTCACATTTTCGACCAAATTTACAGAAGCCGATGGAGATGCCACCACATTCTTTTCATCAGCTGTTAAATCTGTAACAGGCAGTGGAGGATCCGGTTATTCAAGTGCTCCTACAGTCATAATAAGTCGTGGAACTGGAGATAGTAGTGGTAGTGGTGCAACTGCAACTGCGACCCTTTCCGGAGCTGCGGTTGGAAGCTTAACTCTTGTTAATGCAGGTAATGATTATACCGTAGACCCCACTATATCATTTTCTGGTGGGGGTGGGTCAGGCGCTTCAGGAACGACAGATCGATACGATTATACTGATGCAAACACTGGTCTTCGCAGTGTATCTGTAGATAATACCGGTACAGGATATACTTCAAATTTTGCGGTGACTTTTTCTGGTGGGGGCGGATCAGGTGCAACGGGTGAAGCAATCGTTGATGGATCTGGTGGTATCTCCAAAATTGTCATACGGAATCCCGGAACAGGATATACTTCATTACCAACAGTAGATCTATCAGCAGGAGCTGGTTCAAGTGGTGCAGGTACAGCAAGTTATCTCCCTCAATCAGGTCAAAGACTTGCCATCCGCTTTTATGACGGAACAGTAAATACCTCAGGAACTCTGTTTAATACCGTTGCCGCTCCGACTACCGCAACAGGCTGGAATGCATGGCCGACCAGTGATATAGACCCTAATACTCCAACGCTAAGTGCAGACTCAACTCTGGCTGGTATCCTTTTTCAAACAGATGCAAACAGTCTCAGCCAAGACCTAAAGACCGCAGTAACGGATATTGACACCGCCATGACTATTACATCAACCCAAGGATCTCTATATACTACCGGCAATGCCAGTGGAGGTACATTAACAGCAAATATCACTTCGGGAACGGAATCATTCTCAGGAGCAATTGCCGATGGTCTATTTGAAGACACTGTTAACAACGGCAAAGTAGCCCTTACCAAAACAGGTGCTGGTGGACTAACAATCAGTGGCAGTGCACAGACATATTCTGGTGATACAACAATCACTGCTGGGACACTTACACTTTCAGGTGTATCAACAATTGCAAACTCAAGTAACATATATTTAAGTAGTGGAACAACACTAAATGTTGCTGGTCTTAACAGTACATTCACGCTGGATGATGGACAAACTCTTAAAGGCACAGGAAGTGTCACCGGGGATATTGCGTTAGCATCCACTCTCTCTTCAGGCGCCAATTTACAGGATGGTTCAAGTGTTTCTCCAGGCGGAGACGCCAACAATTATGGAGTTGGCAAAATAGAAGTTACTGGGGCTGGTACTTGGAACGCAGGTACGACATACCACTGGGAAATAAATGACCTTACAGGAGATGCAGGAGATGCTGATGCCAATGGGCTGGGTTGGGATTATCTTACATTTACGGGAGCGCTGACCATTAATAGTAGCGCTTCCAATAAAATTCTTATAGATATTGCGGCGATTGATGGTAATAATTCACCTTTTAACCAACTTGGGCAGTCAGGAGTAGGCAACACCCAGCGTCCAGCCGTAAACCGCTCGATCAAACCAGGCTATGAATTTCCGATTGTCTATGCAGATGGAGGAATAACTGGATTCAATGCAGATCATTTTGAAATTGATTACATGCATTTCTACGAGCAATGGGACGATCCATTTCACAACTGGAATCTGTCCCTTAGTGGTGATAATAAAACGTTGTCTCTCACATATTCAGCGGTGCCTGAACCGTCAACGTATGTAATGGTCAGTGGTTTACTGCTTTTGCCTGCAGTAACGATATATAGGCGGTTGAAAAAGAAAAAAGCAAAGCAACCATCGGTTGATGATTCTGAACAAGACTCCTAATTTCATCGTAATTGTAACGCGTTATAGAAGGCAGTAGTGTTAACAGGCTTTAACCCTTTAATGCTACAAAGTCCGGGACTTAGTTTTAGTTCATACAACCGATCGGGCTTTAAACTCTCAAGTTCAATGGAGATTGTCGTATCGTTAATCTGCCTTGCGGCAACAACTCTTACAGTTTCAACTTCCCTCTGAGGAGAACCATATCCACGATGGTAACTGTAATAGTAGCGCCTCAATAAATAATTCGATGAATTAGAGGCTATTTTGGGGTCAAGAGTATGGGTGAAATCGAGATCAAAACCCTTCTTATTCAGCTTCATTGATTTCAATTCAAAGGGAACCTTCCCTTTCCATCGGATTTTCTGAAGCCCTTTTTCCCCAGCCCAACCATGATTGCTATGCCCAATCCACATTGAATGGTCCGGACCAAAAACCATACGGTTATTACCCCTTTTCAATCCTGAACCATCAAAAAAAGGGATGCACATTCCCTGAAGCCCACCACGAACACGTTCCAATGCCACTCGCATGATTCTGCCCTTGTTCATTTCACCGACAAATAATTGTCCGGCAAAAGGACCAAACTTTCCATCTGTTGAATCGACAAGAGGCTGTGTTGGTGAGTTTGCCATCGCTCCATGCGGGAAAAGGACAGCTGCCTTGGTACGAATGGCATCCAATTCAGGTATAGGTCGATCCAAGGGGCGACCTTCCCAATCTTCGCGCCAGAGAAGGCTGCCGGCATGTCCGTAGAATTTGCCCTGCTGGACATGGTGCATCTTGCTGGTCCCCACCCAATCGCCTTGATTGTCAGTGACAAACAGGTTGCCCTCCAGATCAAAACCAAGTCCATTCGGGGTGCGGAATCCTGATGCCCAAGGAATGGTTTTCCCGTCAGCAGTAATCTTTAGGACCCATCCACGGTATGGAACACATGCATACATTCTATCCATGTAGCTCAGTGGATTGAAGAGTCCACGTTTCTCATAACGGACACCTGCACCGCTTGAGGCAGTCCCAAGAGAGAAATAAAAATTACCTGCACCGTCTCGGACCGGGCCAAAATTAAATTCATGGTAATTGCCGGATATACCAAAGTCATCACTGAGCACCTCGAACTCATCAGCCACGCCATCACCATCGTTATCACGAAGCTTGCTTACCTCCGGACGCTGGCAGACAACCATCTCCTTGTTATTTAGCACCACAATGCCCAGCGGGGAATGTAAGCCATCTGCAAACAGTTTCCATTCCCTGGTCTTGGGATTAAGGGTGTAGACCTGTCCGTCTACAAAACAGGTGGCGAGTCGGCCATCCGGAAAAAAGTCCAGACCGTCAACCTGGGTTGAATTGGCAACCTTGGCCAGTTCTACAGGTAGCTGAACTGTCTCAAGTTCATAATACTCCTCAATGCTAGCATAGCCAATGGTGGAAATTCCAAGAAGGGAAATTTGGACCAAGAGCTTCATCGTTTAGCCAACTCCTTTACTTCAGCTTCAGTCAATGCGCGCGAGAATAAGCGCGCCTCATCCAAATGAAAGGATCCGCCCTTAAGCTTTGGCCCGAGGTAAAATTTTGCTTCCTTGGTAAATTCATTGGATGAAAAAGGCATGGTGTTCAATATTTTGCCATCAAGATAGAAAGTAGCATTACCGTTGGACCAATTCATGACAAAATGATGCCAGTCCTTCGTTAAAATAGGTTCGTTTTGCTGGAGTGGCACAGCAGGTTTGGTCACCTCTACAGATTTATTTTTTTGGTCAAACCGAACGAGGGATAGATGATCGACATTCGGTCCACTCGATCCAATGGACGACAATCGCACCTGATGCTGTCCTACTGAGAGCTTTGCAGGAAAGTCCATATTTTTCCAACTTGACCAGCTTCCTGTCGGCTTGAAATCAGCCTTTGCGGCAAGAATCTGTCCATCAAGCTCAACCTTGAGTGGGCGACTACCACCAGGCCCAGGCTGCAATGCATAGCGAAAACGGAGCAGGTACTCCCCTGCTTCCTCAACCTTCATCATCCATTCGATACTCTCTCCAGATTTTCCTTGGAAATCGACGTACCCATTCCCGGTGAATCCCCTGATTTTGCTTGTCTTGGATGCGCCTTGAACGCTGGCGCGTTCCGCCTCCATATATTTACCCGAAAAGACAGGAGCATCTTTCGGCATGCCCAATATAAATCCTCCACTATCACCCCCATAGGAAATAATGGGGCCCTGGCCAATTTCACCCCACCCACAGATTGCCGGTAGATTGTCGGCAGGGTTCTTCACACGAATCCAAAGGGAGACTGCCACGCCTTGATCGACATTCGCGAGATCATGGTTGGTCGATATTACTGGGGATCCATTAAACTCCCAAGCGCGGCCCAAATACCCCTCCACAAGACTACCTTTGCGGCTATATTGACGCGTCAAATCGTCCATGCTCCAGTATTCAGTCGGTGCCTTCCCCGGAACCTCCAGCATTTCCAATGTAAAACTCGATACTTCCTTTACATTCAAATGAAGGACATCACCTTTCCACGTACCCTTCTTCGAGAAAAATTTGACCCCGGACAGAACATCCCGATGAAACTGAAGGCCAACTTTCAGGTTGGAAATGGAAAACCTGCGGAGTAAACCACTCTTCCCCGGAAGTTTAGCGAGAAACTCACGAAACTCACAATCACCGACTCGGTAGCGGAACTCAGGAATGCCATCGATGAAGCGATAACCGAGAAACTTGGTCTCCGGAACCTCCCCTGGCTTGTCAGCAAAACGAAAAGGAAACTGCGGTTCCCGATAATAGACCGACCCCAAAAGGGTTGGCAACGTGCGCCAGCGACCGTAGCTACCATTTCTCTGAATGAAACCATCCCGCCAGATGTAGCGCAAACGACTGTTACCAGCGTCCCAGCAATAGGCATGACCGCCGGGTAGTGCTACGGCAATGGCTGCCGGGCTTGAACCCGGCATGAAGGTTCGCACAAGTTTTGCCTTGGAAAGTGGAAGCTTAGTCTGTTTGCCTACGGGTTCCTCTACTGCTTTCTCGAGTAATTTATCGAGTTCTGCAGGGCGGTTATTGGCAACAAACAGGATGCCATGCATCACGAACCCATGACCCGGAAAAGTGCAGACATAAGGGTACTTTCCCGGGACTAGGGACGCATTGAATTCCAAAATGAACTTCTGTCCCGGCTGGATAATGAGTGTTGAAGCCATCACAGCTGGTATGGCAGGCACAAAGTGTTTCTCCAGTCCCTCGGCACCGAGGGCAATGGCCGCCTCAACTACATGGAGTCGCATTCCGGGCTTTGTGAAGACGATGTTGTGCATCATCTCATCATTGTTGCTGAATGTTAGCTTAATCTTCTCACCTGGTTTGGCATGAAAACCGGCAACATCAAACTTCAGGCCGGGCTTCACACCCATCTGAACGTCCAGCGCATGAACCGATGGACAGGCCAGGCTCAGTGCCAACAAGCAAATCCAAGGCTTCACAATGCTCGAATTATCAAATTGCGGAACCATACCTTGCCGCCATGGTCCTGAAGCATAATACGACCCTTTCTGGTCCCAAATTCAGGGCTTTTCTTAAATTTGCTCGCGGCGTGCAATTGCATCCACTCCCTTGACCCAATCTTGATTTTCACGACCTTTTCACCATTGAGCCAATGCTCGAGATCATTGCCCTTTGCAATAATCCGGGATTTGTTGAATTTCCCGATTGGAGCCAGCTTTTTCGTGGCAGATGGACCTTTAATGGCATAGATTGATGCGGCAGATCCCTTGGCTCCGGGGGAATAATTCCGCTTGGCATCGTCGAGTAGCTGATATTCAGGGCCAATGGAAGCACCGCTATAGTCAGCAAAGCGGTATTTCACACCACTATTACAACCTGCTTCGATCTTCCACTCGAAGGAAAAATCAAAGTCCTTGAAGGATGCCTTTGAGTAAACGCTGCCTGAATGTTTCACTAAAACCATGCAACCATCCTCCACAATCCAGCCAGTATCAGGAGTTGAACCATTTTCTTTTGTCCATCCCGCCAGGGTCTTCCCATCAAATAACGGAATGTCTTTTGTCGCCCCTAATGAGGACTCGACAAAAAAACCTATCCAAATGAGAAGAAATAATCGCTTGAGTATCATTTTTCCAGTTTAGCCAATCGCTTCTCTAAACTCTTGATCTTCGGTGAACTTGCGTAGGCGGCAAGACAAAGCAATAGTATTGCTCCAGACACAGTGACTACAAAACCAGCAGTGGGATTAGAGGCTTTGTCTATAATAGCGGTGATGGCCGCTATAAGGGCGCCGAGAACAGATATGCCCATGAGGATGTTCCAGATAGTCATCTTGTGGCCTTCCGGTTTCTCATCCCCCATCACCTTCTTGCTATTCATCATCAAGAAGAAAGTGCTGTAGGCGATAGGTAGAAGCATCATTCCAAACGCTGAGACTAGGATTGCCAACCAGAGCTTGGCTGGACCATCCCAGATTAATGGCCAGATAGCACCACATAGACCTGCAGCCAGGCAACCAATAAGATGCAAAGAACCCCCTTGAGGCTTGCCGAAAAGTTCGCAGAAAGCATAGCCGTTAATAAGCATAAGAATGATGATCGTGGAAAAGCCCATTCCAAAAATACCGAGCCCAAATACAAGACTCGCTTTCTTCTGACCAAGGACAGGGGAAAGTGCGGCAGAGAGCTGAAACGCATTTCTCTTAACCAGTGAAGATGCAATCTTTCGCTCCTCGATGCTGGATTTCGCAACCAAAGAAAGTGCATCTTCATCAGTGATGCTAGTTGTGTCCAAATTATCAACTACAGCTGCACGAGAAAGAATTTGATCCTTCACACCACTATAATTAATGCTTTCAACGATGATTGCTGTATCTGAGCTGACAAGCTTCTCATCAACCTTGGCATGAAACATGGAGGCCGCGGCAATCACCACGCAGCTGGTGGCGAGAATATAGGGAATCGCCATTGCAGTGCAGAGGTCGAAACGAGAGATGCCTCTAAAGGACTTGTTCCACCCTTTACTCAGTAAATTGTAGGGCAAAAGAAAAGTCATATTAATTCCCACCGCTGTAGCAGCCGCACCGATCATGATGGCACGCTGCTGTTTGACGACAGCCTCAGTCCAGAATGCCTGAGCGGCTTCTGGCAAGGTTTCCAGTAATCCCGCAATTTCCCCGCCAGGCTTGGACCAGTGACCCGGATTTGGGATGAACCCCTTCGCAATCGCGCCCCAATCAACCTGCCCAGAGAAAGCGAGGATGACTACCACGGCAAAAAAGCAGAGGACAATAACGCCAACAAGAAGCTTCAGGAAAATATCAAATATCTTACCTGCCTGGCTTCCTGACTCATTCATCTTGAGAAAGAAAAATGCCACGCCCAAAATAACAAGGGAGACGATGACCTTGATTTCGGTACTATCACCGATGGCATCGCCGATCAAATTCTTCTGCAATGCGGCAAAGCAAAGGCTGAACTGCGGCATGCACCAGAGCATATTGGCGGCAATCGTGGCAATGAGCCAACCCCAACCCAAGGCTGGATTAATGTGCTCGTTGATTGCCTGAAAAGGTTTCTTGCCAGTTGAGAGCGTAATGTAGCTGATCGCCGAAAGCATGATGACCCCCATGATAATGGCCACCAATTGGAGCCAGAGCAAACTTGTGCCTCCAAGGATTCCCAGAAATAAGGCACCAGAGAGAGAACCGCCACCGAGTGTAATCGCACTTTGCACCCATCCAGGACCGGAGTACTTGGTGTAGGTTTTCAGTGCTGCACCCAAGCCTTGAGCTTCAGCGGCTTCAAGTTCTTGAGCCTGTTGCTGGATGTGTTCATTCGTCGGGGATGATTCGCTCATGGGTTGTTAATTAAATACAGTGAAACCCGGTGGAAGCCGGGTTTCACTTGGTTTCATTTGGGTGAAAAATTCACGTCCTCAAAAATATCGCTTACTTGACCGTCATCTTACCCTTCATGAGAGCAAAGTGACCGGGGAATGTACAAACATAGTCGTAAACTCCTGCAGCAGGAGCGGTGAAAATGACGGTGTCGGTCTCATCAGGACCGAGAAGTTTTGTTGCCGCAATGACGTCGTTCTTCTTGGATTTAGGGAAGTAGTCAGGGGCAAACTTTATCGCCTCTGTGCAAAAGGTGGCGACACTAACCCCTTTCTTCAGGATGACCACATTATGCCCCATGGCAACCTTGGGCAACTTGCCGGCATTCTTGAAAACAAGCTTAACCTTCTGTCCGGTCTTAACCTCAAATGCAGTTTTCGAATACATCATGGTATCCGTTCCGTTGAACTCGACGGTAACATCAACCTTCTCGTCCTTGGCACTGGCAATGTGACTGGTGATGAATGCACCTGATAGAAGGGCGAGGGTAAGTAAAGGTAAGTGTGATTTGTTCATGGTAAAAATTTAATATCTGATGTTGGTAGTATTTAAGACAGGCTTTGTGTCGTTAAAAGCGGCGTGAGAATTGGAAAATGATGCTGGAAAGCAATTGTTTTTTAATCAATAGCCCGCTAATGTAAACGCTGGCGAAGGGTCTCCAGATCACCTCTGGGTACAGCGTGAAGCAGTTCCTTGGTGTATTCCTCCCTAGGATTTTGGTAAAGTGCTTCCGAAGAGTTAAGCTCAACTATTCGTCCGGCTTGCATGACAGCAACCTCGTCCGATACAAACTTCACGACACTTAAATCATGCGAAATAAAGAGATAGGTTAATCCCCGGCGATCCTGTAATTCACGCAAAAGATTGAGCACCTGCGCCTGGACAGACACATCCATCGCGCTAACACATTCGTCACAAACGATGAACTCAGGTTCCACCGCCAAGGCGCGTGCCACGCACAATCTTTGTCTTTGTCCGCCCGAGAACTCGTGCGGATAACGACGCAGATGGGCAGAAGATAATCCAACCTCTTCCAGAAGGTCCACAACACGACTACGGCGATCTTCCAGGTCCGCACCCAACCCGTGGACAATCATCGGCTCAATGAGTGCCTGTTCAATGGTCATCCGGGGATTCAGGGAGGCATAGGGATCTTGAAAAATTATTTGCATCCGCTTTCGGAATGGGAGCAATTCCATTCCGGAAAGAGATGTGAGGGAACTACCATCATAGGTTACATCTCCTCCCGTTGCATGGACCAAGCGAAGAATGGCCCGGCCCATTGTTGTCTTGCCGCATCCCGACTCACCAACGAGCCCAAGGGTCTGGCCTTTTTGAATCTGCAGGTTCACCCCGTCAACCGCCTTGACGACTTCAAGAGGCTTACCAAGGAATCCACCTCCCGATTGAAAGTGTACCTTTAAGGCGTCTACCTGAAGCAGTGTTATATCTGAACAAGCTGACGGCTCCACTTCCCTCTCCAAGGCAGCCAGGCGCTCCTGGGAATCTGGTCTTTCCCTAAGGATAAGGGAACCATCAGAGGATGTCTCTGTTTCCAGAAAATCCTCCACAGTGGGAAGTGTATGATATTTGGTTTCAAAGGTTGGCCGGCAGGCCAATAGGCCTTTAACATAGGGATGAGAAGGATTTTCAAAGAGGCTAAGAACATCAGTTTGTTCCACAATCTTACCATTATACATCACAACAACGCGATCGGCGACATCAGCGACAACACCAAGGTCGTGCGATATAAACAATACTGCTACTCCCAGTTCGTCACGCATATCTCGCAGGAGGCCTAATATTCTGGCTTGTACGGTAACATCTAAGGCGGTGGTTGGTTCGTCTGCAAAAAGGATATCTGGCTTTGTTACGAGTGCCATTGCAATCATTGCGCGCTGACGCATGCCGCCGGAAAATTCGTGCGGATAGGAGTTGGCACGACCTTCCGCATCACGAATTCCCACCTTTTTCAGCATCTCCATCGCCCTGGATTCCGCTTCCTCACGAGTCACATCTTCATGCACAAGGATAGGCTCAGCAACCTGGTCAAGAATCCTCAGGTAGGGGTTAAGGCAACTCATTGGATCCTGAAAGATCATTGAGATACGCTTACCGCGGATAGCCCGCAAGAGCGGAGGATCCAAGCCAAGGATTTCACCGCCATCAAATGAGACATTACCCCCCTCGATCTTGGCCGGAGGCTGTGGAAGCAATCCCAAGATGGAATGACAGGTCACCGACTTCCCTGAGCCAGACTCACCAACGACTCCGACAATTTCTCCCTTGTCCAGGGAAAAGGAGATGTCATCAACCGCACGTGTGGTGCCCGCACGTGTGTGAAAATAGGTTTTCAGGTTCTTGACTTCAAGAAATGACATTGGCGCAATTAATCCTTTGAGGCTTTGACGTCGAAGGCATCACGGAGTCCGTCGCCGAGGAAGTTGAGGGAAAAGAGAGTCAGGGAGAAGAAGATGCCAGGTATGATGAGCAAAGCCGGGTGAGTCTCCATGAAATTTGCCCCTTCCTTGATAAGGATGCCCCAGGAGCTGTTGGGTGCCTCCACGCCGAGGCCGAGGAAGGATAGCGTGGCTTCATACATGATGAAGCCGGGAACCGTGAGTGTGGCATAGACAACGGTCGGTCCGAGGGTGTTCGGGATAATATGTCGAAAAAGAATACGGAACCTGTCGTAGCCGAGCGCACGGGCCGCCTCGACGAATTCCCGCTCTTTCAAGCTCATGACCTGTGCGCGAACGATTCGGGCCAGGGTCAGCCAGCCAAAAAGGCCCAAGGCAAAGAAAAGAGGAACAATGTTAGTCAGCCGGTCTGTGAATGTTTTGTCCCAATTCCAGTGCTGGACAATCCATGAGGAAGTATCAGAAGACCATACGCTAAGGACAGCCTGCAGCACAATTACCACAACAAGAAATGGTATGGAAAGCAGGGTATCGACAATGCGCATCATCAACGCATCTGGACGCCCCCCGGCAAAGCCGGAAACCGCGCCATAGGTGACCCCAATACAAACGGATACGGCAGTGGCAATGAGGCCGACAAGGATAGAAATCTGCCCGCCATATAAAATTCGTGAGAATAGGTCCCGACCGAGAGCATCTGTCCCCATCCAGTGTTCACCGGAGGGACTGGCAAACTTATTGGTCAGGGTAACCGCATTGGGATCCTTACAAAACCAAGCCACACCGAAACACATGAACACGATGAGGGTGAACACACCAAGGCTGGCCATTGCGGCCTTGTTCTTGCCCATACGTAACCATGCATCCCGCCAGAGGGAGGAACCTGCTTCTGGAGTTTTTTCAGACATTGGTTCTATTGTGCCGCCTTTCCGATGCGGACCCGGGGGTCAAGGATACCGGTCAAGATGTCTGAGATGAGATTCATCATAATAATGAGGAATCCAAAAAACAGGGCCACGCCCATTAGCAGGAACTCATCCCTTGAGATGGCGGCATTGACGAAATGCTGGCCCATGCCAGGAACCTGGAAAATGGTCTCCACGATGAAAGAGCCGCTAATCATGGCGGCAAAGGCCGGCCCGAGGTAGGCAACAGAAGGTAATAACCCTCCGCGCAGCCCATGCTTTAGGATGACCCGGGTTGGAGACAGCCCCTTGGCGTGTGCCGTGCGAATGAAATCCTGCGAGAGAATTTCCAGGACACCTCCACGAGTAAGACGGGCCAGGTAGGCCGCGGAAACCAGACCCAGTGTAAATGCCGGCAAAAGGAAATCGAGTGGGTTCCCCCACCCTGCGACCTTCAAGCCGGGTACGTTGGCGGCAATCAGGATTTGTAGAAGTGGACCGATAGTGAAGGCAGGCACGCATATCCCCACCATTGCAACAGCCATGAGACTCCAGTCCACCCAACTGTTCTTGCGCACGGCAGAGATGATCCCGATTGGAATACCTATACCGATGGCGAAGCTCATGGCACCAAGTCCAAGAATCAACGATACCGGGAAGGATTGCGCAATGATATCTCGAACAGGGCGACCTTTGCTGGTGGAAACACCGAAATCGCGGTCAGTAATAATTTTAGAGGGATAAATGATATACTGCGCCGGTAGCGGTTTATCCAAACCATAGAGTTTCCGAAGGTATTGCTTGGTCGTCTCGGAAACATTCTTTTCCGTGGTGAAAGGCTCGCCCGGCATCGCCTTGGCCAAAAAGAAAGTGATTGTATAGAGCGCAAAAAGAACGAGCAATCCTTGGAGTAAACGACCTAAAATGAAACGGAACATTGTCTAGTTTTCCATAGCTCCAGTATCGCGTTGAAGTTTAAGGAATTTATAGGGATGGTTGTCTAGTAAAAGTGGATCCCAACCCTTGACATCGGGGTGGATAAGATAGTTCCGAGTGTACCAGTAGAGGGGCAAAATGGGCCGTTCATTAAGAAATAAACTCTCCGCTTTAGCTAGTAAAGCATATCGAGCTTGAGGGTCACTTGTTTGTCCAGCCTCGGCAAGAAGCTTTTCGAAGGTCTCACTAGACCATCCAGTTCGGTTATTGCCGGCATCCTTCATCCACATGTCAAGAAATGTAAGTGGATCCATGTAGTCACCAATCCATCCACCTGCGGCAAGGTCGTAGTTTTTATCAAACATATTGGTGATGTAGGATGTCCATTCCATCTGCTTGATCTTGATATTGGCTCCCAGATGTTTCTTCCAAATGGCCTGCATCGCTTCAGCTGTAGCCTTTGAAGACTCCTTGTCCGTGGTCAGGAACTCAATGTCAGGCAGGCCCTTGCCTCCGGGATAACCAGCCTCAGCTAAAAGCTTTTGGGCGGCTACAGGATCAAACTTCACAGCGCTGGAAGTCGGATACCCGCCGAACGGTGGCACCAGTCCGCCAGCAGGCTTCTGGCCTCCTTGGAGAACATTGTCGATGATAGCCTCTTGGTCCAGAGCCATTGAAAAGGCCAAACGCACACGAGGGTCAGTAAACGGTTCTCGTGTAACGTTGGTACGGATAAAATAAGTGCCAAGGTAAAGTTCATTTCTGACAAATTCAGGATAATGAGTCCGTGAATACTCGATGAGTTCAGGCGCAAGCGTATAAGTAATGTGGAGAAGCCCATCGTAGAACATGCGGTCCTCAGTGAAAAGGTTGGATATGGGCAAATAACGAATCCCGTAGATGCCAACATTATCGGCATCCCAGTAGTTCGGGTTACGCTCAACCTCAATATGGTCGTTGAAACGCCATGACTTGAGCTTGAACGCACCGTTACCCACGAGGTTCGCCGGTTTGGTCCAATCAGTGAAACGTTCACCGATGGTGCCATGCTCAAGGACAACATGTTTGGGCACCGGGAACCAGGTGTAATGCTTGGTAATTTCTGCCAAAAAAGGAAGTGGGGCATTCAGTTTCACCTTGAGTGTGTGGGCATTCGGCGCCGTGGCACCAAAATTTATTAATTCCCAGAGGTCCCTGCCGGATTTTGCAAATTCCAAGCTCTTGGAAACGATAAGTTCACGAATCTCAACGGCTACACTTTCGGGCCAATTGAAGTGTGAAGGTGTTGCCTGCAAAGTCTCTAGTTCCTTGGCAGTAAGATGATCCAGACCCTTTCGGTTAAACGTCTTTTTATCTGCTTTTTCATTGGGTCCAAAATCAACCTTCTTCAGGCTCTCCCACTTAACTGGAAAACTTTCGTCATTTCGGAAAATTAGATATGCGCGCTGAGATTTATGGAAAGGTTCAGCATCTCGAATATAGAAAAGCATGAAGGCATAGTCTGAAGCAAGTTCAGGCGTGAGAATTCGCCTGAACGCAAAAAGGAAATCCTCAGCCGTGAGAGGCTCTCCATCAGACCACTTCGCATCTTTACGGAGCTCGAATATCCACTCATCGGGCCGATCTGGATTGGAAGGATACCATTTTTCAGCAACACCCGGAAGCGCAACACCCTCTTGTGAAGGGTGTTGTACAACGAGACCTTCGAAAAGAGACCCTATAATGTTACTTTCAAGGACTCCTGAAACAATATGGGGATCCAGCCCCTTGGGCTCGGAAGTGTTTCCTATAATTAAGATTCCGTCACGGGTAGCTTGGTCAACAGCAGTCTCACCCCCACAACCTCCAAGAGAAAATATTATCAGAATCCCGAAGAGGTGTTTTTTCACAGTCTTTTTTGAGATGTAAGACATTTAACTCATGAAAAATAATTTTTTTGAGAGGAAACAAGTGAAATCAAGCCCTGGCTCCGTTTTCCGGGAGCGGGTTCTTCAATTTCTGCACCTCGGCCATATGAACAAGTTTCGCATCTGCCTCCACCACCCGAACCTGCATCCCGCGAAAGGTTATTTCCTCACCGCCTTTAGGTATGCGCCCAAATTCAGTGATGAGCAGACCCCCAAATGTGGAAACCTCATCTTCATCGCCACCAGCAGGAATTCCCAGTTCCTCTTCAACATCGTACAATGGAGCCAATCCGGAAATCCGGTATAAATCTTTACCGCACTTCGTTATTAACTTCTCCTCCTCATCAAATTCATCCTGAATTTCACCGACCATGGTCTCGAGAATCTTCTCAAGGGAAACAACACCAACCACCCCACCAAACTCATCAGTCCCCAGTGCCATATGGACCTTGTATCGCATCATCTTGGGAAGGACCTCGGCCAATGTTTCATCGGTGGAGAAGCTGATAGCAGGGCGCTTAAGCTTTTCAAGATGGATATGATCCCAGTCTCCCCGAAAACGAAAGATATCCTTTATATGAATGATGCCTTCACAGTGATCAAGGTCTCCTTCACAAAGTGGGTAACGAGTATGTCCCACTTGTCGGGCTTCATCGAGATTTTCTTGAAGGGGTTTGGTCTTATCGAGGATAACAACTTGATTACGAGGAAGCAGGATGTCCTGTACGACAAGGTCCTCAAATTGGAGAGTCTGACTGAGAATTTGGCGAACCATAGGTGGCAATGCCGAGGAATCCTCGCCCATCGCGCGAAGTTGAACCTCAACATCAAGAGGGTTGAGGGCATCGCCACTTTCTTGGTTGGTCCATTTTTTCAACGGGCCTCGCAAGTAGTCCTGAATTTTAAGGAATGGCCACCCAATAATCCAGAATACGAAGATCGCCCAAGCGCCAGTTCCAAGAGCCTTCTGAGGGTTTAGTCCGGCAAGGAAACGTGGTATTAGATCACTTAATAGAACCTGCACCAGTACACCCAATACAACAGCCAACACCATG
Organism: Opitutia bacterium; assembly: GCA_018668635.1. Classification (GTDB taxonomy): domain Bacteria; phylum Verrucomicrobiota; class Verrucomicrobiia; order Opitutales; family JABJCN01; genus JABJCN01. Next base: position 2,303 of record JABJCN010000236.1, on the reverse strand, counting down.
GCAATCCAGACATGTTTATTCTGAAAGAGGCTGTATATAAGGAGGAAAAGAAAGCCACCCGTTGCCAATGAACAAATTTTACGACCGATACGAATAATCTCACCTGCACGCTTGAGGTTATCCAGCAAATAGGCAATGTTACCTCTCTTTCGAAGCTGCGCCAAGGCAGCTTCACTAACATCGCTGTAGCGCAGGTTTACAAGACTGAACTCAGAAAGAACAAGGAAGCCCCGCAACAATAATACAAAGAGAAAGCCAATCCCGCTCCAAGTTACTTCCGGTGTATTCACAAGGTCTCCTGTATTGGCTGATGTGAAATCGGCGAAGACTTCATGGTAGAAGGTAATCGCTGAGAATATTCAGCATTTTCAGGTTCTGTTCCTGGGTTCCAATAGTTAGCCGAAGATGGTTAGGAAGGTTGTATGGCTGGAGTGGTCGGACAATAACGCCATTTACTTGTAGGGTGTGGAAAGCTTCCATTGCGTTTACAAATTCCACAAGTAAAAAATTTGCTTCAGATGGAACCGGGTTAAGACCTAGTTCGCGCAAGCCGTCTGCCAGCACTTTGCCATTGGCATGATTCAGAGTACGACAGTCTTGAATAAAACGATCATCATCAAGTGCGGCAAGTGCCGCAACCTGAGCAGCTGTGTTAACATTGAACGGTTGGCGAATACGATTAAGAAGTGCAATCATATCCCGGCTGGCATAGCCGTAACCGATACGAAAGCCGGCCAATCCAAATATCTTAGAGAAAGTCCGCATACAGATAACATTACGGCCTTCAGAAATTAGAGGCCGCAAATCAGGAGGATTCTCACTATATTCGGCATAAGCCTCATCGAGGCAAAATACGACATGCTCAGGCAGGGAGCGCGCAAATTCCATAAGATCGGACTCGGTATTTGCAGTCCCGGTCGGATTGTTGGGACTGGCAATAAAAATAAGACGCGTTCGGTCAGTGACCGCACGGGCCATAGCATCAAGATCATGACAAAACTGAGGCATGGGGATTTCCACCGGCTTGGCGCCAAAAAGCAATGTCACCAATTTATAAACGATAAAAGCCTGAGACCCGAAGATAACCTCGTCTCCTTTTCCAAGAAAGGTGTGCCCCAAAAGCTCAATTATTTCATTGGATCCATTTCCCAAGATGAGCTGCTCCGGAGCAACCCCACGTATGGCAGCCAACTTGTTCTTAAGCTCGTAGCAACCACCATCCGGATACAACCATGCATCATCCACCCAGGCCTTAACGGCGGCAACAGCTTTTGGGGAAGAACCGAACGGACTCTCATTAGAAGCCAGCTTGGCAATACCAGCAGGGTCAAGACCAAGTTCACGAGCAACAGTCTCTATGGGCTTGCCCGGTTCGTATACCGGCTGACTTAATACATTTTTATTTACTAGGTTTTCCAAACTCATGGACTAGATACAAAAAAAGAATCCTTTGCCATCGGGCAATGGAACCCCACAACAATGTTTAAATGCGATCCAGACTTATTACAATGCCAGACCGACGGCAACATCCATTTCGTAATATGGAGGAGGACCTGCTGTTGCTTTACAACAACCCTTTTCCGGATTCGGTAATTTTCCGGCATTATGGATGGGAATTTCCATGCTGGACCTGCGGTTATTCCCAGAAATTTGATTTTGTGCAGAAAACCACCGGCGGAAATGAGAAAACTATTTTTCGGCGTGCCACCGGCGGGGGTATTGTCCCCCATATAAGAGACTGGACCTTCTCACTGGTCATTGGTTCACAGCATCCCGCCTTTAAGAACCCTCCACGTAAACTCTATAGCCAGATTCATAACGTCATTGTCGAATTGCTGTTGAGTTTTGACATCCCGGCAACCCTACATGATTGCAAGGCGGATCTCGCCAGCGGAGCACCGGCTGCGGAATGTTTCAGAAGTCCGGTTCTCTCTGACGTACTACATGGCAGTACCAAAGAAAAGATTGCTGGGGCCGCCATAAAGAAAACCCGCAATGGTATTCTATTGCAAGGCTCAGTCCAAAAATCACCAATCCCAGATATTGATTGGCTCGTCTTCAAAACTGGTTTCAACGAAACACTTGGGGAAGCCATACTCGCCGAACCTCAAGACTCCGAATGGCCCTTCACGGCTGCAGATATTTATCCACCCTATGGTGAGCAGATCCATCACGCCGGTTGGTTTCAAAATTAGATAAAAATCAACCTGATAGATTTTAAACAGATTGAGCAGATACAAACAATCTCGGATTGATCGGGAATGATGGCACGACCCTTGCTAAAGAATTTGTTTTCCTCCCTC
>JABJCN010000235.1 GCA_018668635.1 Opitutia bacterium | reverse complement strand
CTCCTTCAACACCTGCCAGTCTTGAGCCAACGAAGCCCAACTTTGATCTTCTTAAAAGCACTCCTTCAACACCTGCCAGTCTTGAGCCAACGAAGCCCAACTTTGATCTTCTTAAAAGCACTCCTTCAACACCTGCCAGTCTTGAGCCAACGAAGCCCAACTTTGATCTTCTTAAAAACTCTTCCGGCAAAACAGAATCTCTCCGGACGAATTCCAATCAGGAAAGCACTCCCGGAAAAATAATCACATCCAATCCAACTTCACCCAAGCCAAGAAACGAGTCACCAGAAAACCCTGTTATTGCAACAGAGTTTCAGCTTTGGGATTCAGACATGGAATACGAATCACTTCTGCCTCCCAGACAACCAGCCCCATCAACGGGCATTGATCTTCTTGGGCGGCGTTTAGGCAAGAGCTCAATGCCAGATGGGCTTGATGGATACGACATACCAGGAATCGATGCCCCTTCATTGGACAAAGAAACTGCTCAGAAACCTTCAATTCCACCCACCTCGGCCGCACCAATATTAAACCAACTTGACTCTGGCATCCTTGAAAGTCTGCAGAGTCAAGAAATTATAAAAGATCAGCCACCAACAGTTGGTGGGGCTGCAATCCAAAAAATTGAAGAAAAGACCGACCCGGCAGTCAATTCTGAGAAAAAGAAGCACACCAACCCGAATAGCGGAACTCTCGTAATTGAAGCCAACGTGGAAGAGCTTTCTGGCAGTGTGAAACCCGCCTATCACACTGAATTCTTCATTACCACGCAGGACCTGACTGATATCCTTAGCATGCAACCGCTTCTCAAGGAAGAAATTGACCGAGAAATTACCGGGAAGAATATATCCTCTTATGCGGAACTCTGGGCCCGCGCACAGAAATATGGTTACAACTATCCTGGGCTGGCAGCAAAGATACGGAAAGCCATCAAGGAAGCGGGCGCGCACCGAATTCGAACGGATGCAAATGGTCAGGCAAAAATTAAGCTTAAGGGTGAGGATCAGCTAAAAGGCGAGCGCTATATCGTGGGAGTCTCCCCACTGGGGACAGTTGGAGTGGTCTGGTCAAAACAATTTTACATTCAGGACTATGCGCCTGAAAATAAAACACTTAGACTTGAGATAAAAGATGCCATTTGGCTTCAGTAGTACAAAACACTTGTAACTTGTGTTTAGACATGTTTTTTTCTGAAGATTAAATAGTCTAGGAGAAATTGCCATAACCTTCGAAAGAAATAATAACAAAGGGAGTTCCCTATTCAACCAAGGATTAATTTCCTTAGAAAACTTTTTCCCACCCAACCCTAAAATTAATATAAGACATGGCGGCACAAGAAAATAACGTCGGAGGTCCAAAGCTGACATTTAAGCAGCAGATGGGCATCCTTCTTCCATTTGCATGGGACCGAATCCTTGAGCAAATCAAATGCGTATGGTTCGTCCTCGCCTATCTAATGTTGTTTCAGATACTGGTTCTTGGACTTGGTATCGTCTACTCACTGATGATCGCCGTCGGGATTGCGATCACAATTGTGGGACTCGCCTTCTTCATGGAAGGATTGCGACTTGGGTTGATGCCCCTGGGTGAAATCCTCGGGTCGACGCTGCCAAGAAAAAAGCTGTTTGGCGTCATCCCCTGTCTGCCGGCCAGCCTTGCTTTTGGATTTATACTTGGAGCTTTTGCAACCTTTGCAGAACCTGCCATAGCCGTTCTACAGGCCGCAGGTAGTTCTGTACGCCCGGATCAGGCACCACTTCTTTATACGCTGTTGAATGACTACTCTCAAACCCTTGTCAACTGTGTTGGCGCAGGTGTTGGGGTAGCAGTTTTACTCGGTGTACTTCGCTTTTACAAGGGATGGTCGCTGAAACCCTTTATCGTTGTTGGTGTTGTTGTGTTGAGCTCTTTCACGATCTATTTTCAGAGTGATGAGATTCTCAAGCCCGTTCTTGGATTGGCATGGGACTGCGGTGCTGTAACCACCGGACCAGTAACCGTTCCTCTCGTTCTCGCATTGGGAATTGGAGTTTGCAGAATTGTTTCCACAGGCGGTTCCAGCAACACCGGGTTCGGTGTTGTAACATTGGCCTCCGTTTTCCCCATCCTTGCGGTAATGCTTCTCAGCCTTTACCTAAAAAACAAAGATGATTATTATGGTACCGCATCATTTGATGAAACAAAGGGTAATGCAGTGTTGGTGCAGTACATCATCGACCAAAAGAAAGATGCCGTTAAAGATACCTATGATGAAGAGGGGAAAGACCCTCTTGGACTCACCGAGGCAGATTATAAAGGCTTCAAGGGAAAAGATGAACCTAAAACAGTCCCTGCAGCTTTTACGGAAAAAACAGAAAACGAGGCAGGATTGAAAAAAATCCAAGAATTTATAGCAGATCTGAAAGGATTACAGCCCGCAGGCAACGATGCACCGGTAGAAAACTTCACTCCAGAGGAGCTGAAACAGTTCGAACTGGATGGTTCCCTTCCTGAAAACTATGAAATCACCTTTACTAAACCCGGTGAAGGTGTCGCGGTTACTTCTGCAGAAAGCATCATTCTTTCAGGTGCCAAAATGAAGGTGATTAAGCGAGGAGACCCTTCGCCAGTGCCCCCCTCGAGTGCTTGGCAATTTTCCAAGGGACAAAATACTGTTGCTGGCGATATGAAAGCCCGGTTTTCGACAGGATTTAAATTTTTTCCTGTTGATGCCCGTGGTGCTCTGGAAGGCGCTCTTTGGGCGATCATTCCATTATCTGTCATCCTGCTTTTATTTCTGATGGTCGGTCTAGGGCAGAAGCCAAAGTACATGGACGAGCTTGTCGTAGGTATTATGTGCGCAATGGTCGGGATGACACTATTCGGCTTGGGCATAAGCATCGGGCTCACCCCTTTAGGGGAACAGCTCGGTGCCAATATTGTAACGGCCTTCCAGGGAATAAAACCTTGGGAATTTGAAAGCGGAATCAAGGCACCTCTCATTGACGGGGATGCAGGTAAGATTATTGCCATCATTTTCGCCTTTATTCTGGGATATGGAGCCACGCTGGCCGAACCTGCGCTCAATGCCCTTGGCGCCACAGTCGAAAAGATAACAGTTGGCGCCTTCAAGAAAAGCCTGCTGATGCAGACTGTTGCCCTTGGCGTAGGACTTGGAATCGGTACAGGGGTCGCCAAGATCGCCTTTGGCCTGGAGCTTTGGCATTTGCTCATCCCTCCCTATTTACTACTCATCCCCATCACTTTGATCTCATCAGAGGACTTTGTTAATTTCGGCTGGGACAGTGCAGGAGTAACCACTGGCCCCATCACCGTGCCTCTTGTCTTGGCAATGGGACTTGGCATTGGAGCCAAGACCGGTGCCATTGACGGGTTTGGTGTCCTGGCCCTTGCCTCAGTTGGCCCAATCATGACTGTCCTTATCGTGGGTCTCATCGTAAAGAAGAAACCCAAGAAGGCCGAGGAAGAGGAAGATGCAACCCAAACACAAGCGGAGGCTGCCTAATATGAGCGAATTCAAAACGACAACCGACTACTCTCTGGTTTCCATCATCCTCCCCAAGCTGACCGGGGAGCCCGTGGTGGAAAGCCTAAGCAAGAACGGCGCACGCCACATCATCCAGTCCACCTCACGTGGGTCCATGCTGAATGAAGGCGGAGGTTTCCTGAGCAAGATGTTCCCTCCTCCGGCACCGGAGCAGGAACTCTTTCAACTCCTCGTCCCCAGCGCCAAGCTGGGAGATGTCATGCAGGGCGCCGTGGATGCCGGCTATCTCAACCGAGCCGGCAGCGGTGCGATCTTTGCCATGCCATGCAAAGGCGAGATCCACCATACCGATGCCTTTCCAATTCTTTCGGCCAATGGAGATGGAGGCGTTGCCATGGGGGACACCCTTGCCGCAGACATGGAGGCCATCATTTGCATCGTTGAACTTGGCACAGCAGACGAAATGGCTTCAGCTGCTCTTAAGGCTGGCACATCAGGCCCCACCATTACCTTTGGTGAAGGCGGTGGTGTTCGTGATAAAATCCGCCTACTGCGTCTTACAAAGGGGCCGGAAAAAGAGATCGTTATTGCCGTTGTTGAGAAAGGTGAAGCGGACAAAGTATTTGCAGAAATGGCTCGTGCTGCTAAGATAACTGAACCTGGCAAGGGGTTTATGTATACCACGCCGGTCAACCGTGGACTCATCAACATCTCCAGCTCTTTTAGTGCCGGTGGTGCTGGCGCGAGCTTGGACCAGATTGTAAGCACCATTGACGAACTCAAAGGCGGGAAAGATTGGCGCTCAAACGTACCTGCAGCGGGTAATGACAAGAGCAAAGGAGGAGGGAAAACTCCACTACTGACAGACCTCACCGAACTCGTGGGTCTCTTCTGCCTCGTTCACCGGGATCACTACCCAGCAATTTATGATGCCATCCTCCACGCAGGTGCCAGTGGTGTTAGTGTTGTATTCGGGACATTGCGTGATCCTAATGCATCCCCTGAAGCGGCCAATGAGGAATGGGCTTCAGTCCAAACCTCTGTTGCACCAAGCCAACTAGAGAAGGTTCGTAACGCCATACAAGACACGATAAAACGTGATGGCATTGAAAGCGCATGCCTCTTCTCACATAGTATTAACAAAGCAGCCACTTACATTCCAAGTTAAGCTGCTAAAATAGATTAATTTAAACATTGGCCCTGCGATCTTTGACAGTTCGCAGGGCCTTTTAGTTTTTTAAGAAAATTAGCTACTAGTGGATTATATCTTTTCCACAATTTCGTCTGCCAAGCCATACTCAATGGCTTCCTCTGCATTTAGGTAAAAATCACGGTCCGTATCCTTTTCAACCTGACCCAGTGGTTTACCCGATGCATTTGCAAGAATCTGGTTAAGTTCGTGGCGAAGCTTTTCCATCTCTTCTGCTTGAATATTGATATCAACAGCCGGGGCAACCATCCGACCGGAGATCAGTGGTTGATGAATCATCACACGGGAATGAGGATATAAATAGCGCCTACCCTTTGGCGCTGCACTCAATAGAATAGAACCCATGCTAGCTGCCATTCCGGTGACAACAACGGATACAGGTGATGAAATCATCTTCATGGTATCAAAAATAGCCATCCCCGCAGTAATGGAGCCTCCAGGAGTATTAATGTAAAAAGTAATGTCTTTACCCGGATCAATCGACTCCAAATAAAGTAACTTCTCAGTAATTTCTTTGGCGGATTTATCGCTGACATCGCCCCAGAGGAATATCTTTCTTTCCTCCAAGAATTTTTTTTGAATGAGTGCAGAAATGTCTTCCGGTTTTTGTTCGTCCTTCTTTGGCATAATATCGTTTGGTAAAAAGTTAAAATCTATCAGGCTGTTTCAATCAAATCAATCCTGCGTTGGTGGCGTCCTCCTTCAAATTTGCCTTCCAACCAGGCAACAACAATCTCCCACGCTTTCATTTTTGTAATCTGACGTTGTCCCAGTGACAGCATATTTGCATCATTGTGTTCCTTTGCAAGTCGCCCCGTGGATTCGTCCCAACAAAGTGCACAACGAATCCCGGTCACCTTATTGGCTGCCATGGCCTCTCCGTTACCACTGCCACCAAGTACAATACCCAGATCGCAAGTCCCGTCAGCGACCGCCCGAGCGGCCGGCTTAATGTGATCAGGATAATCCACGGAATCCTCAGAATAGGTTCCGAAATCTTGTATTTCATGTCCACATGCTTGCAGTTTATCCTTGAGAAATTCCTTATATAGAAAACCAGCATGGTCAGTTCCAAGTGCGATTTTAGGCAGTTTTTCGCTCATAAGGCGCAATGAAGAAACAGAAGGTCTTCAGTTGTTCAAGCCAGAAGCCAATTTTCAAATAAGGCCCAGCTGCATTTTACCTTCTTCAGAAATGAGATCCTGCGTCCAGGGAGGGTCCCAAACAATCTCAACATGTGCATCTGCAACCCCGGGAACACCAAGCACACACCCCTTGGCATCCTCCGCAATTGTCGGCCCCATACCACAACCTGGAGCCGTAAGAGTCATGTCGACATGTACAAGGTAGTGATTTTCGGATGTCTCTTGTATGTCGAGATTATAAACAAGGCCCAGATCAACAATGTTGACCGGAATCTCTGGGTCGAAGACATTACGTAGTTGTGCCCATATGGCATCCTTCTGGGGAGGACCTTCATGGGCCGGCAAATCTGGCGACTGGACTGAAGGTGCAGTTGATTCGCCAAGTGCTTCTGCAAAGTCCCGTGCTATTCGAAACATTCCACTGGCGGTCATAACGGTGAAGTTTCCACCCAGGCGGTGCGTTATGGTTACTTTTGTACCGGAAGGGAGTGTACACTTATCTCCCTGTGGAACCAATGTTGCCTCTACATCATTAATCAGGGCGATTTCATTTTGCTGCTGCATGGGTTGGATTATTTAAATGCTGAAAATAATTTATTGGAAGCGTGTTTCTATCCATTCACGTATTCGGGATTCAAGTGCAGGAAGCTGTATTTTTTCAATAACTTCTTCAAAGAAGCCAAATACAAGAAGCTGACGAGCCAACTGATCATTAATTCCACGGCTTCGCATGTAAAAAAGTTGATCATCATCAATCTGCCCGGTTGTAGCTCCATGGCTACACTTAACATCATTGGCCAGGATTTCAAGTCCGGGAAGGGAATTGGCATCGGCTGTTGGGTCGAGAAGTAGATTACGATTGGTCTGGTAGGCATCGGTATGCTGAGCTTCAGGAGCAACTTTAATCAAACCAGAAAAAATGGTACGTCCAGAGGCTAGTAATGCATTCTTGAACAGCAAATCGGAACGTGAGTCCGAAGCCTCGTGGGACTGGAGAGTTCGCTGATCAAACTCCTGCCCCTCACCAGCGATGGAAATAGAGCTTAGATCCGCATTTGCACCCTGTCCTTGGACGGAAAGAACGGTCTCTTGGCGTAACGTTCCCCCGTTGATATTCAAGTTGGTGGATTGAAGATATGCATCCCGATGAACCATGAGGTGCTCTAAATGCACTGCAGTGGTATCGACATTCCAGTTGCGGATAACAGATCGCGAAACATGGCTGCCTGCTCTGGCACGAATACGGGTGGAGGCAACATTAAAGCCAGCTTCATCCCCTATTGAAAAATAAATTTCCACAAGATGTAATCTCGCGTGCAGACCAGCCTCAACGTGTAATTGAGGGAAAGACCCTCCACTCCCTGCCCAGTGAACAATCACAATAGGCTGTTTAACCTCTACATGATCCGGAACCGTAAGAATTATTCCATTTTTTGACAATGCACCGTTAAGGGCTTGAAACTTATCTCCACCCAAGGTCTCAGAAGATTCTATTACTGGGTTTTCACCGAGTGAGTTTAGGGTTACTCCAAGGGCAGCAGTTTCATCATCCAGAATTAATGATCCCACGATCTGATTACCGGCAAGAACAGCCTGGCCAGAAAAAGCATCAAGTATTGTTGAGCGTGTAGATAGCTCGCAGAGTTTACCTTTTGAAAGATTCTCAGTTGAGGTCAAATCACCTACCCGATATTTTCTGGTGCTGGCAAAGCGCCAAGCCTGATCCTTGGATATAGGATCGGGTAGTTTCTTAAATTGTTGCCATAGCTCCCGGCGATGAGGTTGTGAAGAATCTAATTGCTTATCTAACAACTTCGTCATTGTAAAAAGGATTGTGGAGTTTGATGAAGAAAAGGAACTGAATCAACCAACAGAATCTTCCATTTCCATTTCAATAAGGCGTTTGAGCTCCACGCTATATTCCATGGGAAACTGACGGACAAGATCGTTAACAAAGCCATTCACGCTAAGGCTCATGGCTTGGGCTTCACTGAGGCCACGTTGTCGCATATAAAAAATTTGCTCTGCACTGACCTTGGAGACACTGGCCTCGTGTTGGACTGAATTCCCATCCCCTCTTACAGTGATTGCAGGATATGTATCCGTCCGACTGTTTGTGTTGATAAGAAGTGCATCACATTCCGTGTTGTTCTTACAGCCCTTAAGATTGCGAGGTACATTAACGATCCCTCGATAGGAGGAACGACCAGTCCCCACAGAAATACTCTTGGCGATAATATTGCTGGTTGTCTCGTCAGCGGCATGTATCATCTTTGCTCCAGTATCCTGATGCTGGCCATCCCCAGCGAGGGCGATTGAAAGGACTTCACCTCGAGCTTTTCGGCCCTTGAGTATGACCCCTGGGTATTTCATTGTCAGTCGCGATCCGATATTACAGTCAATCCACTTTACCTCAGCTTCCTCCTCCGCCCGCGCGCGCTTGGTAACAAGGTTAAAAACATTATTGGACCAGTTCTGAACGGTGATATACTGAATCTTAGCGCCCCTGAGCGCGACAAGCTCTACCACTGCACTATGAAGAGTGCTGGTCTCGAACTTTGGTGCCGTACAACCCTCCATGTAGGTAACTTCAGCACCTTCATCGGCGATAATAAGAGTGCGCTCAAACTGGCCAAAGTTTTCTGCATTTATTCTGAAATAAGCTTGGAGAGGTTGTTTAACCTTAACACCGGGAGGCACATAAATAAAACTGCCGCCACTGAATACGGCGCTATTGAGCGCGCTAAATTTATTGTCAGCTGTGGGAATGACTTTGCCAAACCATTTGCGGAAAATTTCAGGGTGTTCCCTAAGGCCTTCTGTTGAACCGACAAAAATGACGCCTTCCTTCGATAAATCATCTTTCATGCGGGAATAGGCCGCCTCACTGTCAAATTGAGCCTCAACGCCTGCCAGAAATTTTCGCTCCTGCTCAGGTATGCCAAGACGTTCAAACGTCTGTTTAACATCATCAGGCACTTCATCCCAATTCCGACTGGGTGTCTGACCCTTGGAAAGATAATAGCGAATCTTGTCGAAATGGATGTTGGAAAGGTCACGTGTTGCCCAGTGCAGAGGCATGGGTTTATCAAGAAAGGTCTGGAGGGCCTTCATGCGAAAATCCCGAACCCAGGATTCCTCTCCCTTGACACCGGAAATATAATCAATGGTTGCTTCGGATAGGCCGGTTCCAGCATCAAAGTCGTACTCAGTATCGTAGTGAAAATTGCCTTTCTCGAAATCGAGATCAATGGCTTCTGTTGCGCTCATGGTTGAGTATTTTAAAATTATTAAAAAACAATCAGGCGCACGTGACCGCCAACTCTTCCTTTACCCAATCGTAGCCCTTCTTTTCGAGCTCAAGTGCCAACGACTTGTCACCACTCCGGACTATCTGACCGTCCCACATAACGTGAACTACATCGGGCACAATATAGTCAAGTAGTCGTTGGTAATGGGTAATAATGAGAGAGCCACGATCATTACTGCGCATTATATTTACTCCATTAGATACAATTTTAAGCGCGTCGATATCAAGGCCGCTATCTGTTTCATCAAGAATACAATATGCTGGCTCGATCATCGCCATTTGCAGGATTTCAGCCCGTTTCTTTTCTCCACCAGAAAAACCTTCATTGAGTGAACGAGAGGTGAACTTACGGTCCATTTGTAGCAAGTCCATTTTCTCGTAAAGTCGACTATAGTAAGCCGGTGCGTCTAGAGATTCCCCTTCGCACAAACGAGATTCAATGGCCGCCCGAATAAAATTGGCGATACTGACACCTGGTATTTCCAATGGATACTGGAAAGCTAAAAAGAGTCCTGCATGAGAGATTTCATCTGGTTCCTTGCCGAGAATTTCTATTCCATCCAAGAGAACGGACCCACCTAGAATTTCATATTCCTCATGTCCTGCCAACACCTTCGCTAAAGTACTCTTTCCTGTCCCATTCGGGCCCATGAGAGCATGAACCTCACCTTTCGGGATGTTCAGGCAAAAATTCTTAAGGATGGGCTTCCCATCAATTTTGACGTTCAGGTTATCAATTATTAGACTATCCATTGAAATTGGTTAATAGCGAAGTGTATTATATAAAATTTAGTGTGAATTTCCTCGTATAAGGATTTCCACATTGCCCATTTTAAATCCTTCAGGCAAATGATTGCGAACACTATCAAAAAAGCCATTAGGCAGGTCTACATCGTAAATCTGACCGGTTTCTTCACAGTGGAAATGAGCGTGATCACTAAGATTAGGGCAATATCTCGTGGATTCGCGCTCAATATGGACTTGTCGCACTAAACCGCATTCAACAAGGGTATCAAGGCTGTTGTAAACAGTGGCTAACGACATGCTTGGCATTTCCAAGCGGGCACGTAGAAAAACCTCATCAGCTGTCGGGTGATCCCGGTTGTCCATTAAAATATTGAAAATATGCTCCCTCTGCTTGGTATAGCGCATTCCTTTGCGGGTAATGGCATCTTGCAAGCATTCCCTTCTATCATCGGTAGCAATCATTCTAGTAGACTAAATTTGTAATTAATATGTATATTTGAGGCTTAATTGGAACTATTACAATTAGAAAATAGCTAGTTGCGAACTTTTGTTAGATATCCTCACTCATGCCCTCAAGCATTTGATGCACAACGGAATCCAATATTCCCGGTTGATGTATCAGGAGTGTTATTTGTGCGGGCTGAATTTCGGTAACGATTGCAATATGAATCATGGCAGAGATAAGACCCACCCCGCATAACCTTGTGTGCGCCAGAAGGCGGACCATCTGGATTAACCGCTGTTCGGCCTCCACGAAAATAAACAGACCACCAATCATAACACCATTCCCAGACATTACCGATCATATTGTATAAACCAAAGCCATTTGAAGGGAAAGTGTCCACTGGAGCAGTACCCCGAAACCCGTCTTTAAGTGTATTATTATGCGGAAATTGACCCTGCCAGATATTGCAATGATGGACACCATCTTTGAGGAGATTATCACCCCATGGATAAAGTCTGCCTTCGAGCCCTCCCCTTGCCGCATATTCCCACTCGGATTCTGTTGGAAGACGCTTGTCTGCCCACTTGGCATAGGCAAGGGCATCATTCCAGGAAATATGAACCACGGGATGATTCATTCTTTTAGAAATAGAACTGCCTGGACCCTCCGGATTCTTCCAATAAGCCCCTTTCACACCTAACCACCAAGGGGTCTGTACATGTGAAAGTGATTTTTTTGATTTATGTTTACCATTAGCAAGTCCTGTAAATACATAGGACCAATCGAAACGCTCTGCGTCAGTCACGTGACTGGTTGAGGCAATAAATTTTTCAAACTGACAGTTGGATACGGCGAACATATCGATGTAGAAGGGTCGCAATTTGACCGGACGTACTGGACGCTCACCGTCACTATCCCAAACCTTAGGGCCATTTGCACCCATTTGGAAGATTCCTCCTTTCAGTCGAACCATGTTCGTTTTAGACATAGAAACTATATTGGGACCAAAAGTGATCCAAATGAAATGGTTGAAAACGTAGGGTTGCCGAAAGCAAGTACTTTGTGTAAATTACCAATGTTTTCAAATTCAGAAACCAATGGTTTGCACGGTTTTTTTTCCATGTAGCAAGGCTTGATTTCTTTACCCCTCTAAGTATACCTTGCGTGCGATTCTCCCAAAACCTGAAGCTAAGTCCCTTAAATATGCATCTCTGTTCCTCCAATGGTCTGCGCCGGAAAATCCTATTGGGTTCATTGGTAATTCTACTTCTGGGCCCTGATCACGAGTTTTGTTCATGCGTTGACGCGCAAAATTTGGATAACGTTAGTAGTTCCAACTTGGTCAACCAGATGAAAGCCAAGTTATCCGGAGGAGATCTATTTGGAGCAGTGCCCCTGCTCAATGAGTTTAAAAAAAGGGTGAAGGATGGTGAATTTAAAGGAGTAAATCTTGAAAAAATAGATTATTTTATAGGGCTGGGATACATGACAGGTTACTCAGCCAGTCGCGACAAAAACCTCCTCAAAAAAGCCACAGATCAGTTTGAGCACTATATTAAGATCTACCCCAACGGAGGAGACATCCACTATGTTCTCTTAAACAAAGTTGATTGCCATCGGGGAACTGGAGATTTCAAGGGTGCAATCGTTACATTGAAAGCTCTTCTCGCTCAACCTTATATCAGTCGCCTACGAATCAAGGAACGAATAGATAGCATGGAAAAACTCGTCCAAGCCTACTATTTTGAACAAATGTGGGATGAAGGAATCCCTTGGTTTGAAAAGTTTCTTAAAATAACTCATGACAAGGAAAAAAAGACGATGGCAGCAGCAGCGCTGACGGAAGCTTATGTAGCCAAAGAAAAATTTGAAAAAATAGAAGCCCTTCTCCCGCACCTAAATACCAATACCAAGTCGCGGTATGACCCCCGTCTCAACTACCAATTTCTGCAAGCAGGAGACCATCTTGCATCTGTTAAAGAATATCAGAAGGCCTCTCTTTTCTATTCCTTAACAATGACCCCCAAGGAAATTGTTACCTCCTACCACTCACTTTTACTGGATGTTACTCCAAGGCTCAATTACTACAAGATGCGACAGAGGAAGTTTAAAAAGAACTTTCCAAAAAATGAAGAGGCAATGCTAAATACTCTTCAACTAGAATTTGATACAATCAAACGCAAACATGACCGGGTTGGTGAAATGCTCAAAACACCGGACAACGACTACACTCGAGATTTGCGTTGGAGAAAGGCAACCAACTACCAAGCCATGGGGCGTGACTGGGAAGCATACTGGGGCTTCATGGGTTTGGTTACTGACTATCCAAAGGCAGATAAAGATCGACGGGAAAGCTATATGTACGCGACCTTCGTCCAAGCTGAAAAAATTGGCAAACGGGATGCCGCCCGCGAAATAGCTGATCGTTATCTCCAGAACCCTGAATTCGAAAAATATGCCTACGAGGTCGGTATTCGTCTTGCAGCAATCTATAAGGATCAAGCAGAAAAGAGTAAAGAGAAGGCTGAAACTGCTGAAACACCTCCAGAAGCAGAATTTTTCCGAAGTGAAAGTAATGCCAGTTTCGACGAGATGTGGTTGCTATGTACAAAGTTAATAGATCAGAAACCCAAGGATAAACTCGCAAATCACGTTGCATTTATGATGGGGAGCGGATGGATCGCTCGGGGAGAAGAAAAGTTTCCAGAATTAGTCGAGACATTTAACAAACTAATTGAGAAGGATTATGGCGATGAAAAGCCAGATATGCTACAAAGTCTCCACTACTGGTGCGCCCTAGCACAATTGTACCAACAGGAATACGAACAGGCAAAAAACAATTTTGATGCAGTCGTAGAACATTTCCCGGAGAGTGATTACTATGAGGATTCCCTCTTTCGAAGAGGAGTTTGCGCCAAGGGGAATGAAGATTATGAGACAGCACGCAAGCATCTCTCCTTTTTCATCGAAAAATATCCGAAAAGTAAGATGCGAGGTGAAGCCGTGGTCTTCTTGGGAGACATCTCTGCAGTAGAAGAAAAGCCTGACGAGGCGATCAGCCACTACAAGACCGTGGTCTTCGGTACCGAGGCCGGTGCGATCACAGAAGACTATAAATTTATTGACTATGCAATTGGAGAAGCTGCCGCGCTTATGGAGGACAAGGAGACTCCCAAGGACTACAAGGACGCAATTGAACTCTGGAAAAAGTATATCACAGGCCACCCAGAGGCCGATCACTCAAATGCAAATGCAGAAATAGCGCGCCTGCTGGAACTCTTGGATGATCCGACTGAAATGTTTAAACGCTATTACAGCTCCATACTGGAGTATGGCAACAACCGCAACGGCCTTGGTGTTGATGATATCCTTCGAAAATATCATGAGAAATATTATGATTACTTTGGCCGGTTCAATGACACCTACCAATTTCTCAATAAACTGAATTCCGAATCTGTCTACCGGAAGGAAGTACTTGCCGACCGCAATAAACTTTTTACTGCCCTGCGTGAATATCCCAGTCTCGATAAGGAAGTGAAGGAAAAGTTCAGCTTTGATGCAGCTTATCGCCAAGGCCTTATCAGCGACACAGCACCACTTCAGGAGACCCTAAATGATTTTAAAAGTCGGCTTGCGGGTCTTCCACAAGTTCCTCCGGAGGAAACCTTCACTAAAATCCTGAAAGAATCAATGGCCGATGGGAGAGACACTCTCAAGTATCGTCTAATGATGTTCTTGGATAATGTTTACAAAAGACAGGGGACAAGCCTACAGGAAAAAACAAATCTGGAGTTTCCGGCATTTTTTGACATCCCCGACTTCCAAAAAGCTAGCCCCAGCACTCTCCTCTGGATGGCTGAATATAATTTAAAAAATAAGTCCATTACGGCGCTCAAGAAAGCAAAAATTGCACTTGTCAGTGTAGTGAAAAGCTTTCCGGGCACACCTGATGGAGAGTTGCCCGCACTCATGTTGCTTGGACAGCTTGAATTACAAAATGGGAATGCAACCAACAACGCCGAGACCAAGAAGAACAGTTATACACAAGCCTACGCTTTTTACAAACGAGCCCATGATTACTTTCCCGCAAGCGACCAGGCAAGGTATGCTGCCCTCCGGCAGGCAGATATGCTGCGAGCGCTCGGAGATCCAACAAAAGCCATTCTACTTTATCTCGAAATTACAAAAGTACCCCAATGGCGCGGGCCCGTCCACGCGGAAGCAACGCAAAAGATTGGCCTATGTTACTACGAAACAAAGCAAATAGAACGGGCATTTCCATATTTTGAGGCCGTCTACGTACGCTATGCTCGCTATGCTGAATGGGCGGCGCAAGGATACCTCTACCACGCCAAATGCCTGAAGGCAAAAGGGCTGGTTGGAGATGCACAAAAAGTGCTGAGGGTTGCCATAAATGATCAGCGAATCAAGAAAACCGAGTGGTTTGATGAATTAAATCAAGAACTCTAAGCCGATTCGGAAACCCCGTAGCCAATGTCTCCCGAAAAAAAGCACATTCTGATCCTAATATTTGCTGGGCTTACATTTACGCTTTTTAATGTATTGAGCGCACAAGATGCGATCGAGCTCGAAAAGAAACCAGTAGCGCCTCCACAATCGCCCTTGTATTATCTAAAAAAATATGCCCAGAACGGAGTTCCTGCAACCATACACGGAAACCAGCCGATAGTTATTCTCGGGAAAAGAAATGAAAAAGGCCTAGTGGAGGGTGTTAATCATCAGGGCTACATCCGCTACAGACCATGTCGACGTTTCAAAATTGAATCAAAGCCCGAATATGGATACCGTTTTTCCGGGTATGGGTATGACAGAGCAACGAATCCCGTTCTGGAACTACAATTAGGTCATTCCTATATTTTTGAAATTGATGATGTTGGTAGGTACCCGTTTCTTATATACCAACCGAATCCAGCCAAGCCTTTCGAAAAGGTTAAATACAAATCCTATGAAATCCTCAATAACGGATCAGACCTTCAGCAGGTTCGCTTCACGCCAAGTC
Organism: Opitutia bacterium; assembly: GCA_018668635.1. GTDB lineage: Bacteria > Verrucomicrobiota > Verrucomicrobiia > Opitutales > JABJCN01 > JABJCN01. The sequence goes on along the minus strand of JABJCN010000235.1, from coordinate 10,252 downwards.
CAGACACTCCTGAACAACTTGCCTATCTAAATCAGGAGTTCAGCCGGATGAAAGGCCAAATCCGAATCAACAAAAATCTGGCACCTGATGACGGGGAAGTTATCTTTCTATCCGTCAATTACCGTCGCGCCTTAGTGGATCAATACATATCACTACTTGCCCAAGGCTTTATTGAAAAATCCGTCCCACTGGGTACAGACAGCCTAGAATTGTATGATCTGGTTAATAAAGGCTTCAACTCTGGTGAAGGTTGGTACGCAAACCTGAAGCACAATGAAAGACCCGGGTACAGTCTCTTTCTGCTTAATGTGGACCCAAAGCCACTGGTGTCTTCTGAAAAATTTAGTGCAACTTTTCCACGACCAAGCCTGATTGAAGAAAGGAAAGTGTATCGAATGAGCGAGAAGCTTAAACCTGTGGAAAGTAAGATTTATCTACTTAGCGTACTAACTCGAACAAAGGAATCAGACCCATTTATTGAAAAACTCATCAGGCAGGAACAAAAATACCAACCCAGTTTAGTTGATGTTTTCAAAGCAATTGATCAAATAAATATAAAGAAGAAACAAAGGGAGCGTTTACAGCAACCATTAGACCCTTATCTAGACTCTCAGATAATGATAAAGCTGAGCGAGGCTCGTGGCACTTCTCAGGTCAATTCCAAGAGATCACTGGAAGACTTTAAAGGAATTCGTGGGGCCTTTGATCAACTTCTGAGTGGATTCAAGAATCTATCCATCACCTACACCATAGACAACGAATCTCTTCAGACTTCACGCCTAAATATTATCCAAGGCAATTTTGATCAAGGTCTGCTTTACTTAAGGCCTATTGTATATCCCGTCATCAAACTGGCATCGATACCAAAATATTTTGGCAATCACAGGATATCCAAATTTCAAGACCTTATCGAGGAATTATTGGATGCACTCATTCAGGCAGGTTCCGCTGAAGCAACTCCCGAGAACTACAAAGTGGCATATGCCCAAGAAGCCTTCACAATTCTTTACATCCTACCTCTCATTGAGCTCGAGAACAAAAACTTTATAAGGAAGGCACTTGATGTTGTTGGCATGCTAGCAAGGACTGGAAGCCCGGATGACATGAAGCGCGCCCGTGTTCTTCTTTCTATTATTCCTTTTGAGAAGACTGACGAAAATATGGTTAATTCCTTTTTTAGCGCAGCAGGAGATTTTCGTTCAGCAGGAAATTTTCAGGATGCACTGAGTATTTATCAACAATTTTTAAACCTTCCCGAATCCCCTTACTATCGAGAGGCCTGTCTTTGGAGTGCATTTTGCAAGGCAAGTTCAGACCCACCCCAATTCGGTGCAGCCCAACTCTTCCTCGAACAATTCCGCATCACGTATAAAGACGATGGTGGATCCCCTTCCAGAGATGATTCCATCTACTCTCTGTGGCGCCTAATTGAGGCGCTCCTCGCCTACAAGGACCCTCAGGCATCGCTGGAAGATGCCATGGACAAGGTCAGCGAAGCCGTAGTCTACTCACGAATTGGATACTCATGGGTACCTGAGATCCTTGCCCTGTCCGCAAAATGCTACAAAGAAAAAAAGAAAACAGATACTGCAAAAGAGGTCTATCGTGAGCTAAAAGTATTCTTCCCAAAGCACCCCAAGACTCTCCAGTTTGAACTCGACTTTCCAGAGATAGCCAAGGAATAGTCAGACCTTCTTCCCCACTCGCAGGATAAAAGGTTGATTCCAGCAAAGGTATTTCCATACTTTCCACACTCTAACTTCTTTAAAAGATAAAGCATGAAAAATCTTTTCGCGTCTCTACTGACCATAACTTTCTACCTGTTTGGCAACATATCCCTGCAAGCCGCAGAAAAACAAACTCTATTCGACGAGTTTAAAGACGGCGGAATTTGGCTCCTTCCCCTGGCCTTATTCTTTGTCTGCTTTTTGGCGCTGACCATCTATAATATTATAAAGATTAGAAAGAAACCTTTCCTTCGCACTGATATCGTGGAGCAAATCATGCCACTGGTTGAAGAACTTGACTTTGAAAGTGCAGTTGCCCTGTGCGAGGCAAACCCGTCTCCCCTTACAAATATTCTAAGGTCGGGCCTGGATCGCTTGTCTGAAAGTGACGAGATAGACCCCGATTCAATCGAAAAAGCCATGGCTGAAGCCTCCACCAGTGAACTTGCCGGGCCTTTTGTCATGGTCAACTACTTGAATGTCGTTGGCTCCTTATCACCAATGATGGGACTACTGGGAACTGTTGTTGGTATGGTTGGAGCTTTCGCCACCATGAAAGAAAGTATGGATGATGCAACTGCGATGGCAGGTCAGATTCAAGTTGCACTGCTTACGACCAAGTATGGACTCGTCGTCGCAATTCCCTCGCTCCTGTCTTACTTCATTTTCAAGAACTCCTATGGTAAAATTGTTGCACAGGTGGATGAAATCGTCGGTAAATTTCTCTTTGTGCTAGTACAGTCCCTTCGCCGTAGCTACGAAGAGTAAGTCTCCTTCGCCTTCCGCGCCCCCGACTAGGGATTTTATGGCCAAGAAAAAAAAGCTCTATAAGCCCGAGACCGGAAATGACGAGCCGGATTTGACGCCGATGATCGACGTCATATTCCTACTCATTATCTTCTTCCTGATAGCTGGCCGAATGATACAAGCTGGTCGGCCAGAAATTGATGTTCCCATAGCTGAACAGTCCATGAAGGCAGGCAATGATGATTTGCGTACAGAGTTTACCATTGATAGCCAAGGAAACCTATACCACATGGACAGAGCTATTGGAAGTGTATTTGATACATCCAATCTCAAGGATATCGTGCAGAATAAACGCTCCCAACCCGGGGGTGAGAAGCTTAAAATCTATCTACGTGTGGATTCGATGGCAACCTATGCAGATGTAAAAAAAGTTATGGGGGCATGTGCCGAAAAAGGTCAGACTAAAATACTCTTTGCTGCTTACAGCGCTGATCCTGGAGGTTCCTGAAATATGCCAGCTCCAGTATTAGAAGAAGATTCCGTTGATCTAACACCAATGATCGATGTTGTTTTCCTACTCCTTATCTTTTTCATGGTCACTATGAGAATTGTTCAGGAGGAAACTGAAATCCTTGTTCCTCTTCCATCGAAGGCTGAATCATCCGAACCACCGAAAATTCCACCTCAAAATGTTAGAATCGAGATAGATGCATTTGGCCAAGTTACAGCGGATGGATTGCCAAGAGACAACCCCAATGCCCGCAACATGCCGGAGTTAACAAGTCACCTTTTGCAGCAAGGACAGTTTGGTGCTAAAAGCGAAGTAAAGATCATCATCAACATCAAGCCCAACGGAGAGGCACGTCACAAATATACAATGTACGTGCTAAATGCCCTAACCAAGGCCAACAAAGAATTGGAAAAAATGGGGACTCCACCGGAAAAATTACTGACTCAAATTCTTTTTGAGTAACTGCTTTCCATGTCAGTAGTAACAAAATTAAATCACACCCGCATGCGGGTAAATGACCTTGAGCGAACGGTGGACTTCTACAAGACGATCCTTGGGCTTGAGGAAGTAAGACGGCATACTTCACCACGAGGATCTCAACTTGCTTTTCTTAAAGCCCCTGAAAGCGAGGAGTTAATCGAGATCACCCATTATCCTGACTCCGGGTCTGTGGAGGTACAGGAAGATTTAATGCATCTGGCCTTTGAAGTGGATTGTATGGATCGATTCCGCAAGCACATTGAATCTCATGGTGTCCAGTTTTCAGATGGCCCAACAAAAAGTGGTTCCGGAACAACTTTTGCCTTTGTTGATGCACCAGAAGGCTATGAGATTGAGTTGCTGGAACTCCCCAAGGAATAGCGATACAAGACAATAGGAAGATATTTTTCTTTCATCCTTTCTTGCTCAACCGCCGTTCGTCAGCAAAAAGGAACTGTTGCGCCAACCCGGCGGCTGAACCGAAGTGCGCAGTACCAAACAAGGCAATACTTTCTGCCTTCCAGCCGGCCAATCCGTATACCCGGGACATTACCTTGGTGACCCATGTATCAACTGGGAATGCCTCCAGTTTTCCCGCACCAAACAATAAGACGCAATCTGCAACCTTTGCCCCTACCCCAGGGAGCTCCATCAGTAAATTCTTAGCGTGTTTAAAGGATGATTCCAAAACTCTTGTCTCGAAGTCATCGTCATCTGAGAGAACACGAGCCACTCCCGATACATACCGCGCTCGATAACCAAGTTTACAATCACGCAAAGCCCTCTCTCCAACATCGGCCAAAACAGACCATCCGGGCCACGCATAAGACCCACTGCCAAGGTCCTCTCCAAATCTTTGTGCCACCTCCAGACAACACTGCTTGATTTGTACAATCTGCTTGGCAGAACTGCATAAAAAAGAAAATAAGGTTTCACCAAACGGTTGACGTAGGATTCGCAGACCAGGAAATCTTTCCATGCACTCATGCAAATGTAAATCGCTTCGCCATGGAAGTGCATCAATTAGTTTTTCCCAATCTTGATCTTGTCCGAAATATTTCTGAACCTCGGAATCTGACCCACGACCTGATGGGAGACGAAATTCTACTTCGCCATCGCCAGCCAGACGTAATTGTACTAGATTTCGACCAAAGACTCCCTGCCAAACGGCGAATTCGCCATCCACTTGATTCCAGCGAAAAGATTGACCGCCATCCAGAAGTTCACCCAGTACGTCATTACCAAGATATAAAGGCGGGGAAAAAACCTGCCAAGCTCCCCAGTTCACTCTGAAGAAGCAGAAACAGGTTTGGGCAACGCCCATAAAAAGCTTTGTTCGGAGGCAAGAACATCTCCAGAAGCATCAAGAATCTGCACGCGCCACGCAACAGGAGGTTTTTGAGCTGGGCCAATCCAATCTTCACCTGTTAATCCTACCAGCATCTCATGCGATTCAATCGGTGTACGTGGGGCAATCAATTCATAAGACCTGACCTCTGGCAATTTTGGATGCACAAACTCCAGAACCACCTTGGCTCCTTTCGGCAATTCTCCAACACCCCTTGCAATATTAAGACTAAAGTACAGTCCCGCCCGGCTCCTGGGTTGACTCCTCACAATTGCTCGCCCACTGGGATTTTCCTTACGACCAAAGAATTCTGTAAGCCGCATAAAATCTGCATGCTCCTTGAAAACAAGTCTTGTCTTTAAATTAGGTGCAGCAGAAGAACTTAGTCCGGAAATCCCTGCAACCAACCAGAAGAGCCATGATGAACGGATCACTTCTTTGCGCCCTTGAGCTTAGCCCTGCAACGCTGAACGTAGGCCTTACGCCGACGTCTCTTTTCAACCTTATTATATTGCTTTCCCATAGTATCCATCCAATAAAGATTAATTATCTCTTAAACGTCAACCCGCAACAACGCCATGCTCCGACCAGCATATACTCCTGAACAGGAAACCGGCATCCGAATTCAACGTTTTGCGGACGACTACTTCGACCTAATTCTTGAGGAGGACGTTGACGGTAAAGCCCAGGCATTTCACCTCTGCTACAATCTACTGACTGACGAACACGCTCTGGCTTGGACGAAGAAAGGCCCACTCCGCCACATGAAGGTCGACCAGGGGGAGGACAAGGCGACAATAAACCGTGCCCCCATACTTGTTGCTGATGGAGCATGTCCCGTTGAGACTTTGACACAGGAATTCAAGAAACGAGCCGGTAACCTGCCACCGGAAACGCAGGAACTCATCCTGTCAAAAATCCGAGACGCGTGCGATTAAATAACATCCGGTTGGTTGACTTTCGGAACATCGAACTTACCGATTTGGCGCTCGATGATAAACGCCATTTCTTCTGTGGTGCCAACGGGCAAGGGAAGACAAATATCCTAGAGGCTGCTGGATTGATAACGGCACTGCGCTCATTCCGAACAACAGAGATTCAACCTCTAATAAAGCAAGGTCAAGTGAGCGCCTCTGTAAAATCCACGGTCTCACTAGAGAAAACTTCACAATCAACGATCGACATCCATCTCACCCGTTCCGGACGAAAAGTCTTGATGGACGAAACACCAGTCGAACGTTTAAATGATATAATAGGGAGATATCCAACGATTGCCATTTCTTCTGCCGATATCCAGCTGTTAAGAGGGGCACCCTCTCTTCGTAGAAGGTTCTTTGACCTGATTTTATCTTTCGGAGAACCCGAATACCTAATGGCTTTAAAAGGATACCATAAAGCGCTGCGGGCAAGGAATGCACTAATCAAAAATAATGGCACTGACGACGAGATAGATGCGTTCGATCACCTGCTATCAACATTCGCTGCGACTATCGTCCAACAACGAAGGAACACACTCCTGCAATTCCAGGATATATTTCAAGACTTTTACCATCGAATTGCAGAATCAAAAACAGAAAACCCGGAACTCTGCTACAAGCCATCGGAATCGCCAGAATCACCGGAAGAATTTGCCGCCTTGCTTCACCGTAACCGTAACAAGGATAAGTTATACCGAACGACGCAATCAGGGCCACACCGTGACGATTTTAGCTTTCTACTCAATGGGAATAAGGCAGCATCTTTCGCTTCTGAGGGCCAGCAACGCGCGCTCGTACTCTCATTGCGATTCGTTCAGTTTGAATATTTCAGGGAAAAATCAAACACCATGCCTGTCATCCTTGCCGACGATATTCTTGGAGAACTGGACCCTGGACGAAGACGACGATTCTGGGACGCCTGCAACGCTGATGCCCAGATAATTGCTACTGGGACAGAGTTACCTGAAACGTCAGAATCTTGGAATGTGTTTAAGGTTCTGCAAGGTACTTTTGAAGCCACCTAAAAAAGTCTTAATTTTGGAATTCATCGTGCCTTCCAAAACTTTGAAATGGATCAGCTAACGACCAACCATTTTATCCTGCTGGCCATTGGGGCTATCTTTACAGGACTCGGTAAAGGTGGTCTGCCTGGAGCAGGAAACCTTACTGTCGCCATCTTTGCACTTGTTTTTCAAGACTTGGGCATCATGGACGGTGTGGCTCTTTCGGTTGGCATACTCCTTCCTGTACTTATTTCCGCAGACATCGTCGCCGTCTTGATTTACAGGCGTCATGCTGAATGGAAATTCATTGCCCGCCTACTCCCCTTCTTCCTCATCGGTATTGTGGTCGGTTGGCTTATCTTTGATTATTTTAAATCCCGAGATGAACTTCTGAAAACCATCATTGGAGTCATTCTCCTTGCCATGACTGCTCTCCATTTCTTTCGCAAATGGCAACATCGGGAAACAGTTAAGAAGGTCACCACGGATGCTTGCAAGTCCCTTCCTTTCGGCGTTCTTTTTGGTCTTCTGGGCGGCGTCGCAACCATGCTGGCCAATGCGGCTGGGCCTGTTGCCCAGCTTTATCTTCTGGCAATGGCACTTCCAAAATACGCCTTCATTGGCACAGCTGCCTGGCTCTTCCTTATTGTAAATATAACCAAAGTTCCCTTTATGGTGAACTTGGGAATCATCAACAATGATTGGCTCATGCTCAGTTTTCAAATGATGCCATTTGCTATTTTGGCCACTCTCATCGCTCCTTTCATCGTCAAGCACATCAATCAAAAGTTATTTGAGACTCTTCTTTGGATATTCGTCATTTACGCAGGAATCAAACTACTCGCCTAAGTCAAATATGCCACGCCGCTCCTCTCGACAGCTCTGGGCCGATAAGCTCTCCGGAAAATCCGTGACTCAACCTGCGGATACCCCACTTTCCATGCAGCGCAAGCCATTCCGTGGTATTATTCTGGGCATTGACCCCAGCCTCCGTGGAACCGGACTGGCCTTGGTTCAATTTATTCCTGGGGAAAAAGCCAAGCTCCTTCACAGCCACACACTGAAAATTAAGCGAACACTCACCCAAGCTGACTGCCTCGGTGAAATATGCCGCACCATAATCAACACACTCGAAAGCGCACATGTGAGACATGTCGCGACAGAGGGCACAATCTACGTCCAGAACTTCCAGACAGCCCAAGCCATGGGTGCAGCAAGAGGGGCCGCCATAGCAGCAGCAGCCATGCAGGACATTCCAGTCTTCGAATACGCCCCTCTAAGGATCAAGCAGGCCGTTGTTGGTTTTGGCCGTGCCAGCAAGGAACAAGTCGCCAAAACCGTTCGCGCGCACCTGACTAGTAATGTACTCCTTGATTTCGATGAAGCTGATGCCACCGCAGTCGCCCTTTGCCATGCCATGACTTGGCGGGACCCTGAAATGACATAACTAACAGAAATTCTTTTTGTTTTCTGCAATACCGACCCTTTAAATATTGTAAGTTGCAGGATAAATGTCCATGAAAGGCATGATATTCTCAAGGACTTGCCTTGCTGAATTTTATTATAATAACTAGAAATAAATCCTTAAACCAAAATTCCCTCCCTCAATGGATAACATAGCTTATCTCATACCGGTCGCAGGCATAATCGCCTTGCTGTTCGCATTTTACAAATCAACCATCGTTTCGAGAGCAGATGCGGGAACGGACCGCATGAAGCGCATCGCCAAAAATATCACGGCTGGTGCGATGGCTTTCCTTAAAGCAGAATACCGCGTGTTGGCAATCGTGGTAGTTGCAGTCGCGGCATTGCTCGCTTACCTGTATCAAGAAACCAAGCTGATAGCACTTTCCTTTGTCGTTGGTGCAATTTGTTCCGCATTGGCGGGGTTGATCGGCATGAAAGTTGCCACCAAGGCCAACGTGCGTACTGCAAATGCAGCCCGAACTGGCCTTAATAAAGCTTTGGACGTGGCTTTTTCCGGCGGCGCGGTCATGGGCTTGGGAGTCGTGGGACTCGGGACACTTGGTCTCGGGAGTTTATTTATCTTCTATCAAGGACAATATAAGGATATAGAGGATGTGCTAAAAGTGCTAACCGGTTTTTCCTTCGGGGCATCATCCATCGCTCTGTTTGCTCGCGTCGGCGGAGGCATCTACACGAAGGCAGCTGACGTCGGTGCTGATCTTGTTGGAAAAGTGGAAGCTGGCATACCGGAAGATCACCCACTAAACCCTGCCACAATTGCAGATAACGTAGGCGACAACGTTGGCGATGTGGCTGGAATGGGGGCAGACCTCTTCGAATCTTACGTAGGCTCATTGATTGGCGCAATGGTGCTCGGGACGGCGTTTATCACTATTCCTGGATTCAAGGAAGCCGGCTTCGGAGGAATGGGGCCTGTCCTTCTACCAATGCTACTGGCATGCGTGGGCATTGGCGCATCCATCATTGGAACATTTTTCGTCAAGGTTAAGGAAGGCGGTGACCCCAAGCATGGCCTGACAAAAGGCGAACTGATCTCTGCCGCAATCATGTTGATAGGGTCCTATTTCCTCATCACGAAATTACTACCAGCAGAATGGGTAATCAAGGATGTAAAATTCACCGCCATAGGGGTCTACTTTGCCAGCCTTGTTGGCTTGGCTGCCGGCTTACTGATCGGCTTTATCACAGAGTATTACACTGGAATACACAAAAAGCCTGTTGTGGGAATCTCTGAACAGTCAGTAACTGGATCTGCCACGAACATCATTGCGGGCCTTGGAGTCGGAATGCGTTCCACTGCAGGACCTGTAATAATTATCGCAGTCGCCATAGTTGCAGCCTACCAGATGGCTGGACTCTATGGAATTGCCATAGCCGCAGTCGGCATGCTCGCCAATACAGGTATCCAGCTTGCAGTTGATGCATACGGTCCTATTTCCGATAATGCAGGTGGAATCGCAGAAATGGCACAACTGCCTCCTGAGGTTCGGGAACGCACTGATCGTCTTGATGCCGTCGGGAACACCACTGCCGCAATAGGGAAAGGATTTGCCATCGGTTCTGCAGCACTGACCGCACTGGCCCTGTTTGCCGCTTTTATGAAGTCTGCTAAAATTGATATTATTAATATTTCTGACCCAACCGTAATGGCCTGTGTCTTTGTTGGAGCCATGTTGCCCTACCTTTTTTCCGCAATGGCAATCGAAGCCGTCGGACGAGCCGCCATGGCCATGATTCAAGAAGTACGTCGACAATTCAGGAGTATACCTGAACTAGGAGCTGCACTTGAGGTTATGAAACGAAATGGCGACAAGGAACAAGAAGAATGGTCCGCGGAAGACAAACAGACTTTTGACGCAGCAGATGGTAAACCCGAATATGCAAAGTGCGTAGAAATTTCCACCACGGCTGCAATCCGAGAAATGGTGAAACCAGGCTTGCTTGCCATCCTTGCACCAATTGCTGTCGGT
>JABJCN010000234.1 GCA_018668635.1 Opitutia bacterium | reverse complement strand
ATTGATCCAGTCACCGGTGGTTTGAGCTTCAAGGTTGCCCCTGCATTTGGAAACCCGACCGATGGGGACGCGGGGAATGACTACGAGGTGGAGGTGACGGCGACTGACAACCATGATGCCACTGCGGCAATTATTTTCACCGTCACGATGACGGATATCTTTGAGAACGCCGTCCCGGTCATTACCTCTTCGGATGCCGTTGATGCGGTCGAGAACCAGTTCACTGCGGCCACAGTGGTTGCCACCGACGCGGACCAGGGCGACACCCTGACCTACAGTTTGACCGGCGGTGTTGATGCGGCGCTCTTTGACCTCGATGGTGCCACCGGTGCGTTGACCTTCAAGTCGGCGCCCGACTTTGAGTCTCCCGCCGCTACCGATGGGAACAACACTTATGTAGTAGAGATCACCGTCGGCGACGGCACGGACACGGCGTTGCAGACCCTGACCGTCACGGTGGGCAACCTCTTTGCACCGCTGGTGGAGACATTGTTGCCGGGTGCTGACAACCGTTTGTCCGGGCGCCTGCATCCGGATGGTGGACTGTCCGTCACATCCACAGGTTTCCGGATCTCCGGTTCACCCTTCCATAGCGATGGGGACACCCGTTTTGTCGAGGCAGAGGATCTCGGCCCCGATGGAGGCTTTTCTGCCCTGGTCACTGGCCTGACCCCGGGAACCACCTACTACTACCAGGCATTTGCCATCAATGCAGAGGGAACCGGTTATGGTGTTCTCAAGAAGTTTCTTGCTCCAAGGCCTTCCGTTGCCTCCGGTCCCTGGGGGGATGCCATTCCAATCGCCGGTTCCGGATGGTATCAAACTGCGATTGGCCTTGTTTACCTACCCGGTGAACAGTGGGCGTACCACCAGCACCTCGGTTGGGTCTATGTGCAGGGGAATTCACCAGAGGATATATGGCTTTGGATGGAAGGTTCCGGATGGTACTGGACCGCCCGCCAATACTACCCCTATATCTACCGGGACAGCCTTCCCGGTTGGGTCTACCTGTTGAGGTCCATCGGCGGCACGCCTGTGTTCTATAACACCGTCAGTGGTCAGGTGGAATACGGTAGTGGTCCCTGAGTTTTCGAAATTACAAACTCTATCGGATACGCGGCGATGGAATTCGTCGACTTCTTTCCTGAGGTGGACGTCGTCCACCGGGACGTTGCCCGGGGGGGCGGGGTCCAATGTTGTTGCGAGCTGGAGGTCTGCGACGGTTTCGCTCGTCAATTTTCCCCCAGTAGCCTCCGATAATATGCGGGTATTGGCCGGGGGTGACGTGGTAGTGCCAACCCCGTTTCTCGTCGTGGTGTATGTTAAAATCGTTGAGCGGATTGGCCCTGGATGACTTGGCCAGTTCTCCCTTGGCCTCGTAGGGTCCGTAAACGGGGACCCCGTCGAATGCGAACCCAATGACCGGGGAGTGCTCTTCACCCTCGTCACGCCAGGGTGTCTTAACGCAGACTGGATACTTGTGATAATGGTAGGCGGATGTGGGGGAGGGGTGCCCGCAGCATCGGTCCATTCTCCACACGGCATCGGCCTCGTTGATGTGGTCAAAGGGGTTGAAGAAAATAACACCGTTGACTGCCAGACCGATCGGTCCCTGTGGCAGGGCGCGGTTGGTGTTCCTCTTATCCATGGCCTTCCGGTCCTTGTTTTCACGTGGTTTTAATGGAATATACCAGGTGTTGTCCTTTTCCTGAATCCGGTTGGGGTTACCATCAACGGCACGGTGAATATCGGGGAAGATGGCAGTTGGGTGGTTGGGCAGGTTCCTTGAGTGGAAGGCAAGGCTGTCCCCGGTTATGCGAATATTGAGATTGTCTGGAACGAATCGGTCCTTGTCGGCAATCTTGCCGTTCCTGTCGACCCACCCGGCCCGAAGCCATGAGGTCATGTTGTTTGTAAATGGTGCGATGGGACGGTTGGAGGCGTAGATCAGGCGGTCTGCGTTCCTGTGGTTGAACAGTTCAGGAAGTTTGCGGGAACCGTCACCTGGGTTGTAGTACCATCGCCCGCCGATATGAATCATTTCCTTGAGGCTGGTATTGACTAGGGGAGGCGGGCTTTTCGTGGATGCATACTTGAGGGGTGTGGGTATGGGGATTAGTTCAATTTCATTGATCAGGAACTCTGCGTTGTCCCCTTTGCCGATGCCATTGCTGAAGCCGGCGGTGAGGCGAATCGTGTCGATCTCCCTGAAGGGGGTGCGGAAATCCAGTGAGTAAGACCGCCAGGTCGCAGGTCCGAGCTTGCGGTTGGTGCCGGGATCCCTCAGGTCATTACGTTCGCGTTCAATGAGTCCGTAAATCCGTGTCTGGATGTGGTCGAGTGGTACCTTGCCATTTTGGGCAAAGAACCCGGCCTTGAGGTACAGTTCATCATTTTCAACCCTGAACCCTTCCTGTGCCAAGCCACGGATACGAAAACGGAGCCATCGCCCAGAGTCCTGTGGAATTCCGGTTGTTACAGTTGTCGATACTGACCCTACAATGGATTTATCCTTGTTGATATCTTTTCCCGAGAGAAGGCGAATCCCATGGCCGGTGGTTTCCTTCCGAAGTCTTGTCAGGTCCGAGTAGGTGGTGTCGCCTTCAAGTATGTAGCCATCCGGTTCCCCGTTGGACGGGAGCAGGTGTGGGTTGGTCACCAGGTTTTCCCCATGGAGACCCAGGCTGCCAAAAAGGATCGTCAGAATGATGGGGTATTTCATGAAATGATATCGTGAACGACGTTGCCGGCCACGTCTGTGAGGCGGAAGTCACGGCTGTTATGGTTCCATGTCAATCCTTCATGGTCAATGCCCATGAGGTGAAGAATTGTGGCATGGAGATCATGTACATGGACTTTTTTCTCGACGGCGGCATAGCCAAATTCATCGGTGGCCCCGTACATGGTTCCACCCTTTACACCGCCCCCGGCCAGCCAGAAGGTGAAGCCGAAGGGGTTGTGGTCGCGGCCATCGGAACCCTGGTGGGTCGGCATGCGCCCGAATTCGCCGCCCCAGACAACAAGGGTTTCATCCAGTAGTCCACGTTGCTTTAGGTCCTGGAGGAGTGCCCCGATTGGTTGGTCCGTTTGGCTGCATTGTCGGTCATGGTTACCTTTAAGGTCCTTGTGCGCATCCCATGCCGAGGGCCCACGGTTGCCTCCGCTGAAGACCTGAATAAACCGCACCCCCCGCTCGACGAGCCGGCGGGCCAGCAGGCAGTTGCGTCCGAAATACCGTGTGTGTTTTCCATCCACGCCGTAGGCCTCGCGGGTTTGTGGGGTTTCCAGTGAAATGTCAGCTGCTTTCGGGGCCTCCATCTGCATGCGGAAAGCCAGTTCGTAGGAAGCAACGCGTGCAGCAAGGCTGCTGTCTGCCGGGTTTGCCTCCGCAGCCTGCAGGTTCCATTTGCGGAGGAGTCCAAGGCGGGCCTTTTGACGCTCAATGTCGACATCCTGCGGTGGTGAAAGATGAACGATGGGAGGGCCTGAACTGCGAAATGGAACCCCTTGGTAACTGGCTGGCATGTATCCGTTTGTCCAGTTAAGCGCCCCGTTTACCGGTGCCCCCTCCTTGTCTATGAGCACGATGAAGGCGGGCAGATTTCTTGTCTCGGAGCCAAGGCCGTAGCTGATCCATGAACCCATGCATGGATGGCCGGACTCGATATAGCCCGAGTTCATCTGGAAGAGGGCCGGTGCATGGTTGTTGCTGTCCGCATACATGGAGCGGATGATGCAAAGATCGTCCGCGTGACGGGCCAGGTATGGATATTTTTCGGAGATATTGATCCCTGATTGGCCATGTTTTTTAAAGGTATATGGAGACCGCATTGCGGTGGCCTTCGTCTCCCCGAAGAAGGCGTGCTCCTTCTTGAAGACCGGGATTTCCCTGCCGTGCCATTTTTCCAGGGCGGGCTTGGGGTCAAAGGTGTCCACCTGGCTGGGACCGCCGTACATGAAGAGGAAAATGACGGATTTTGCGCGGGGAGCGAAGGGGGCGGGTCTGGTGGCCAGTGGATTCAGGTGGTTTTCACCGGCAAGGAGTGATTGCAGGGCCAACATGCCGAATCCTCCGCCGGATTTCTTCAGGAAGGATCGCCGACCGAGGTCTGCAGCATTCTGGAACCCGCTAGTCAATGTAGACAAACATGCTGGAGTTAAAAAGGACGACACAAAGGTCTGTGCGGGCCATCAGTCTGGCTTTATCGGCCTGATGCCCCTTGTCCGTGTATACCTTGCTGCGTTCATTGATAAATGAATCGGCCTCTACCATCAATTGGGGATTGGCTGGTCTTCCAAGTGTTTTCTCAAGGAGAATCGCGATCGAATCCTTTACTTGCCTGGCAAGGTGTGAGGCCTGCTCATTGACGAACGGATTGTTCAGCAGGGTGAGTGCCTGGGTGGGGACGGTGCTACGGGAACGAAGTTCGCAGGAGACAGTTGCAGTTGGAGTGTCAAAGAGCTCAAGCATGGGCATGAGAAGCTGACGCTTGACATAGATATAGGAGCTGCGTCGCCAGTGTGCGCCGGTTTCCTTTTTAATGAGTGGCCACTCGTTGCGCTTGCTGCGCTCGAGGATGGACGGGGAAATTCGGGGTTTGATACCCGGCCCACCCATGTGGAGATTTAGGTTGCCCGATGAATGCAGGATTGAGTCACGTATGATTTCCGCCTCCAGCCTTCGTGGAGTAAAGCGTCCAAACAATTTTATTTTTTCCACACCGGGTGTATTCTTGTTTTCGTAACCCGGGCCTTGGCGGTAGGTGGCACTGGTCAGGATATATCGGTGCATTGGCTTAAGATGACCATCATGCATCAGAAGTTGTTGGGTAAGGTGGTCAAGGAGTTCCGGGTGACTTGGAGGAGAACCACTGGTGCCGAAATTGCTCGGGGTTTCAACAATCCCATCCCCAAGATGATAGAGCCACAGGCGATTGGCAATGACGCGCCAGGTAAGCGGGTGTTTGAGTGATGTCATCCAACGGGCCAGAGAATGCCGGAGTCCTGTTGTCTCGAGGTCGGCAAAAGGCTTCGGTTCAGGGAAAGGAATGGACTTTAGTGCGGACGGGACAGATGGCTTTATCTGCATCCCCCGGGCCTTTGGATCCCCTCGAAACAGAACAAATGTGGACCTTGCCTTGATGTCCGTATCTTGAAATGAGCGAATGGCCGGCCCCTTTATTTTTTTGCCTTTTTTTTGCGTTGAACCGCTTATTAGGTATTCGCGCGGTCCTCCGGTATTGAATACAGCAAGAATTCGATAGTAATCCTCTTGGGAAATCGGTTCACTTTTATGATCATGGCAACGAGCACAGCCTATTGTTAGGCCAAGAAATACGCTGGCGGTGGTTGAAAGTACGTCGTCAAGCTGATCCAGTCGGTACTGTTCTCGCTGGGGAGCCTTAACATTATTGTCATTGGATGGACCGTTGCGGCAGAAACCGGTCCCGGTGAGGGCTTCAAGATTGCCTGGGTAGGCCTCGTCTCCGGCAATTTGTTCAGTAAGAAACCGGTCGTAGGGTTTATCTGTATTCAGGCTTTGAATAACATAGTCACGGTAGCGCCATGCATTCGGGCGGTCCAGATCATCATGAAATCCTGAACTGTCGGCGTAGCGGGCCAGATCAAGCCAGTGACGGCCCCAGCGCTCACCATGTCGTGGACTGGCCAGAAGCTTATCAATGGTTCTTTCGTACGTATCCGGTCGTTCATCGAGAAGGAATTCACTGATTTGGTCCGGTGTTGGTGGAAGGCCGATGATGTCCAGATAGGCGCGACGAAGCAACCGGGCACGGCCAGCCTCATTAGATGGGATGATATTGTGGGTTGAGAGCTTTTCATGGATGAAGGCGTCTATGGGGTTCTTGACCCATGCCTTGTTTTCCATCCTTGGGATGGAAGGAATCCCAGGGGATTTAAATGCCCAGTGCTCGTTTGCGGGCAATAATTGGCCTGTGGCACAAAACAGGTGTACAATTATATATTGGGAGAGCCGCATGGACAGTACCGACTCTCGATAAACTTCGGGGGCTGTCAAATCAGTTCAGGAATTGTCTGCAGGCTGTTGACAAAGGTTGATAGGTCAGCTGGAAGCCCCTGTGTGATGCGGATTTTTCCGATATCAAAAAGGGTGTGCAGGATGGTTCCCATCATCATGCCAGGAGTAACGGCATCGGTGTATGGTTCTCCGTTGCGTTTATCAGATGCACCGATGACCTGTCCCATCTTGAGACCGCCCCCAGCAAATGCAAGTGTGCCCAGACGGGCCCAGTGATCCCTTCCTCCTTTTTTGTTCACGGTGGGAGTCCGGCCAAAGTCACCGGTAACGACGAGAAGCACTTTTTCCGAAAGTCCCCGTTGGGAAATGTCATCAAGGAAGGCACTTACGGCCTTGTCAAGTGTGGTGCCAAGCATGTTCATACCCTTCACCATGCCCGGATTATTGCCGTCAGCATGCATATCCCATCCTGCACTGTGGACAGTCACAAATCCTGCGCCGGCCTCAACAAGTCTACGGGAAAGTAGCATCTGGTGTCCCAGGGTGGATTTGCGAAACACCTTGTGGCCGATTTGCATTCCACTGGTGTCATAGCGTTCAATTAGACGCGGGTCTTCACTTGATAAATTGAAGGATTCAGCCGCACTACCCAACAGTAAATCATAAGCACGCTGATTGTACTCATTAGCGGATTCCAGTTGCCCGGAAGTGTCTAGGTCATGTCGGAGTTGATCGATTTGCCCAAGCAGGTATCGTCGATCCTTGAGTCGATCCTCGGACAGGTTGAGATGCATGTCGGCGGCAAGGCCGGTTTTTCCGGTACTTGAGGAATTCTTGTTTGACTTGCCAAGTGCCGGGTCAGGTTTTCCAAGAATATCTCTTGTCTCGTAACGATATGGGGCAAATGAAGAACCGAAACTGCCTGGCCAGGAACCCTTGATTACTCGCCCCAGTTCTTTCCTGTACTGACCATCAATCTCCGGACTTACCAGCAACTGGTAGGTGGGAAGGCCTGTTTTTTCATGGTTGGGCCCTCTTAACCTTGAATACGCACTACCAATGCTAAATCCATTTTTACCGTCCCCACGTGGGTCAGTCCCACCTGAGAGCACATGGACATGTGCCTGTTCGTGCCCTCCAATTGGGTGACTGAATGACCGAATGACCGCCATTTCGTGCGCATGACGTGCCAGTTTTGGGAAGGTGCTGCCAAATGTAACCCCGGGTAGGGTAGTCTTCACTTCACCTGTGAGGCTACGATAAGGCGATGGGGCCTCCATATTGGGATTGAATGTTTCAATGTGACTGGCTCCACCGGAGAGATAAAGAAGGACTACGGACTTGTCTTTTACATAGTCGAGTCCACTTGAAACGGCATATGCGTTGTTGGCGAGGAGTCCGGGGAGTTGCAGTCCACCAATCCCCAATGTGCCAACCCGCATGAAATCACGACGGGAGATACCCGAACAGTCCTGTTGCCCTTTGCCTGTCTGCAGGGTCAGCATATTTTGTCCACCACCAAGAACATTGTCATAGAAAAATAGTTCTGGTTGCCTCGATTTGGACAAGCAATATTAGCTTCCCTTGACGCAGTATAGGGCTTTTGATGACCTGAGAAAAACCTGCCCGTTCACGGGAACTATGGTTGCGCGGAAGATTTCATCCGGTTTGGAAGGGAGGGTGTTCTTTGCTACAACATCGAGATTTTTGCCCGGGCGCAGTACATAAGTGGTGCCTGCCTCGTTCTGGATGTAGTAAAGTCCATTGGCAATTAATGGGGCCCCCGAAAAGTCCCCTTCAATACGTTTGGCTTCCGGCCACTTTTCCGCACCGGTCCGGGCATCATAACAGGAGGTGACCCCGGACATTGCAGTAACAATGACATGGTCGCCGATGACGGCAGGAGCGGGTAAATCCCGTCCACCTCTGCGCTTGGCATGCCAAGCCATGCGCGTTTTGGTCACATCACCTGAGCCACCGGGTTTGACAACGTACAAGTCGCCGGGTTTCCCGTTTACGGTGTAGACGAGACCATGTGCAAAGAATGGCACAGGGGAGCCCCGACCGTTGAAGCTTTTGCAAAACCAGAGTTCCCTTCCATTCTTGGGGTCATATCCCTTTACTCCAAATTCACCGTTTAGGACGAGTTCCTTTCGTGATCCTATATCTATAAGGATTGGGGTACTCCATCCTCCCTTTGGCTTCTCATTTCTTTGCGTTTTCCATGTGGTCTTACCTGTTTTCTTGTCGACAGCCAACAGGTAGGAGGGGCCGGCGGAATCACAGTTTTGGATGACCTTGTCACCCAGAATAATTGGTGAGCCGGCAATTCCCCATGCCCCGGGGAAATCCCCAAGATCGGTGCGGGACCACTGTAAATTGCCATTTAGGTCGTAACAGTGCATTCCCGCAGGGCCAAAAAATGAGATGACACGTTCCCCATCCGTTACACAGGAAGGAGTTGCATGGGTATTCATTCGGTGTACGTCCTCGGGGGAATTGCTTGGGACGGACTGGTTCCATAAAATTTTGCCTGAAGCTTTGTTGACACAAATGGTGTGGCGAATTTTCCCTCCATTTGTGGCCGTTGTAAGGAATAGTTTTCCATCCCAGTGGACCGGTGAAGATTGGCCAACACCGGGAAGGTCTGTTTTCCAAACGATAGAGTTTGAATTCCACTTTATGGGGACATCTTTCTGCTGGGTGACACCTGTTCCCTGGGGACCACGAAAACTTGTCCACTCCCCGGCGTTAAGTCCTTGAATTACTATGATTATATGGAGAACTATCAGATGTGTTTTTCGCATGATTGAATTTGGTGGTGGGAATCTTGTTTTGTAAAGTCTTCTGCTTTATTAATTTACCGAATATTGAGTTTTGGGAGGACAGAATGAATTAATTCTCAAGGTTCTGCTCTTTTGGGGATTCATATGAATCATCTATTTTAAGACATACCAATTTGTACTGCGCAACAACTGTTGTGATTTGGTTTTTTTAGCAACTTTGGTAAATGTTTTATAACAATAGCGTTTTTGTTACTAGATTTTATGAGTGATAGCAACTTGACAAAGAGCTTTATTTACCCATGTTTTGCCCCTCTTTATTAAAGGAACAAAAACCCTATCAAAAGGAAAATTATCATGGCTCAGAAGTGGAAATTAAAGCTCCGCAAAAAATTTACGGGCAAGAAGAACGGCAAGTAAGCTATTTTTCTGCACGCTATGATTTATTACCGGCCCAAAGCCCGGGGATATAACTTGATTGGCAGTTTTTGCCGTTTAAGCTTGGGGTTACTTTTTGCATTTGTCTATTCTGTTTCAGCAGAACTAGGTGAGAACGAGTTCAGCTTTGGCTTTGCTTCAGGCTTTGGTATTAAGGCCAGTTTCCAGAATCCCTCGATGCAGATTCCGATCTACCCTGGGACACCCTCCCGAGAAGCAGGCCAGACCATCTACAATTACCTAGATGGTTACGTGGACGGTGCAGGAAATACAGGGAGTTCATGGGTTGAGAAATTCGTTGATTCCAATGGCAATCTGGTAGACACAACCTATTATGGGACTTGGGATTGGAAATATGATTCTGCTGATCAGTATCTAGGAAATGGAGTTATACGGTTCATGGATGAGCAATCAACCATGGAAGAAAGCACTTTTCATAAAGGACGGGCAGGGTTCGTTCCTGGTATCCATTTTGGATATCGCCGTGAAGTTCGTGCTGATGACCAAATCTCACTAGGTTTTATAGCCGGTTTTGAGTACCATCGTATTGATATCAACAGTAACGCCCAGTTTGAAGCCAACTATTATCAGACCACAGACTATTATAAACTGGCAGATCCTTCCATCTTACCCAGTGCACCCTACATTGGTGCTCCAGGTGGTCCTGAAATCTCCAATATTTACGATCCCAGCAAGCGGGCGACCCTTGAGGGATCCACAACTACCTTTAGAGATAACGCCTTTGACGCAAACCTGTTTGTTTTGCAAACTGGCATGGATTTTCGTTACACTTTTGAAGATAATATGAGTCTCCAAATTGGTGTAGGCATGATTTACGCCCCCATCTTTTATGACTACAGTTTTCGTGACACACTTCAATTGGCTTCGAATAGTCCTAAAACAATCTTTGGTTCTGGTTCCAAGTCCGATTTAGATTGGATTTTTGGCTCATTTATCGAGGTGAAGTGGGAGTTTAATTTTAAAGAGAATATGCGCGGTTACATCGGGATTCGTCACATGCACATGGACAAGGTGAAGTTTGAGTTCGAAGAAGATCGTTCCACTGTACTCAACTTCCGTAACAGCGTGTTTCTTGATACGGGTATAACCTACCTTTTTTAAAAGGTTTCCCCGTAGACAAAGTTGATTCCCAGGGGTCAATTAGGCTTTACCACCTTGTCCATTATGACTTGCCCAGATTCATCCCACCTACGAATTCTTCGCATTTTCCCATCTTCAAGTTGGTAGGCATATTGCATCGATCCATCTTTCCTATAGTATTTCCAAACGCCATGACGATTCCCATCCTTGTACTCACCTTCAAGTTTTAGGGTTTCCTTTCCTTGTTCACCGGCATCATTCCATTCCTGATAACCTCCGGTTTTGCGACCCATGCTCCACAGTTGTGCCGAGCGTTTACGCCCGCTTTTGTACCAGAAGACAGTCCATCCATTCTGTAAGCCATCCTTGTAGTCTGCTTCAGACTTCTTCATCCCACTTTCAAACCAAAAGAGGGTTTTTCCTTCCTGCTTCCCTTGCTTGAGTTGTTGCTGGGTATGGGGTTTTCCGTTTTCCCACCAGATAATGGTGAGTCCGTGCTGGATGCCGTTTGCATATTGGATTTGGAATTTTGGTTTGCCGCTCTTGTAACGCTCGACTCCATGTCCTGTGAATGCGCTTTTTTGGCCCTGAAGGTAGATTTTTTTATCTTCCTTTTGTTCAAGATACTTCATCTCGTAAGCGGCTTTTTGGGAAGCACCCTGACCAAAGGTATGCAAGTTCAGGCATTGGATCAGAATACTTGCGAGAATTACGTTTTTTGTTGATTTCATTTCGAGGGAATTGATGGGTTTGAAATGGACAATGACAGAGGATTTTAGGCAAGCAAGAAAACCATCCATACTCTTATTTGAGATATCTATAAATCGGTATTAATCTTTTGTTTGTATGCTTATTTTATCAGTTTTGGCTCGTACTTTTTGTCTTCGTTGATCTTCTTTAGACCCAGTGATTGATTCAATTGGATTTGAGGACAATAGATTTCATCAATTGTTGCAATGGTTGGGGTCGGAAACAAAATTTGGTGGGTTGCCGGTTGTGCCAGCTTCTGCTGATGCAAGTTTTCGTAGATACTTTAGGGTCACGGGTCGCACTGGGAGCTGGATTGTCATGGATGCCCCACCTGACAAGGAGAATAGTCGCCCTTTTCTTGATATTGCTGGATATCTTCATGCGGGAGGAGTGCGGGTTCCTGAAATCTTTGCCCACGATGTTGAACAGGGTTTTATTGTCCTGGAAGATTTTGGGTCTTTACACTACGAGGATGTTCTTTCTGGTAATCTCAGGGAGGAATTCTACGATCTGGCATTGGAGGAAATGTCACTGCTAATCAGGATGCCTTCTGCAATAACGCAAGAACTTCCCCTTTACGATCGATCATGGCTCAAGATGGAGCTTTATATCTTCTTTGAATGGTTTCTTCATGGCGGAGAAAATTGCTTTGATGAGTCTGCCAGAATACAATTTAATGAATCGATTCAACCTTTGTTGGATGGCATACTTGAGCAACCAGCCGTGTTTGTTCACCGGGATTTCCACTGCAGAAATCTTCTCGTACTTGATGAAGAGCGACCTGGTGTGATTGATTTCCAGGGTGCCTTGCATGGTCCATTGACCTATGACTTAATTTCACTGCTACGTGATTGTTATAAAGACAATCCAACGGATTGGGTGGAGAAAAAGGCTCTCCAGCAAAAGGCCAGATATGAAGCTGCCCTTGAGATGAGTTGGTCAGATAATGAATTTCTTAAATGGATGGATTGGACAGGATTACAGCGACATCTTAAGGTTCTTGGTTTATTTCGTCGTCTCCATATGCGGGACGGGAAGGCGTCTTACTTAAAAGACCTGCCACGAGTCTGGGGGTACGCCCATGAGATTCTCTGTCGTTACAATGAACTCTCGGCCTTGAGAAAGTTCTCGGAGTCATTTCAAACATGGAAGGCTGTTGCAGTATGAAGGCCATGATTCTTGCCGCTGGTTACGGAAAGCGGATGCTTCCTTTAACTGAAAAGATTCCCAAGCCACTTCTTCATGTCCGTGGTATGGCTTTGATTGAACATCATCTTAAGAATCTTGCATTGGCCGGGGTTCAGGATGTCGTTATTAATCTTGGTCATCTGGGACAAATGATTGAGGATGCGCTTGGTGATGGAGCCAATTATGGACTTCGTATTCAATATTCTCCCGAGGGTCCAGATCCCCTTGAAACCGGCGGAGGGATGACAAAAGCCCTCCCTCTTCTTGGTCCCAGCCCTTTCATTATTGTGAATGCAGATATTTTTTGTGACTACGATTTTTCGATCATCCCTCCTTTGGGTGATCATTTGGATGCCCACTTGGTCCTCGTGGACACACCATCATATAAAGCCAAGGGAGATTTCTCTCTATGTGATGACTATGTTCTGGATGCTGCTGAACCAGCACTGACCTATAGCGGTATAGCCCTATATCATCCAAGAATCCTGAAAGGGGCTATAGTTGAGCGATTCTCAATAGTTCCACGATTGCGCAATGCAATTCTTAGTGGTCGAGTTAGCGGATCCTACCATTCTGGTATGTGGTCGGATGTTGGTACGCCTGAAAGGTTACTTCAACTCCAATAAATCCCTAGGGACTGGGACTCACAATTCGGTTGTTGTTGGTCAATACGAGTACGTTCTGACCGGGTTTGATATTATGACGAACACTCCACTGAACGCCACTGGCAGTTACTGGATGTGCACAGGAAATATAGTATGTCCCTGACTCCAAGTCTGAGACATTTGCTTGTCCTTGGGCGTTAGTCGCAATTTTTTTATGGATAACAGCTTCACGGAGTGATGCTTGAATTTCCTGAAGATTATTAAATGATACTTGAGGGTTTTTCAGGTAGAGGCCCCACTTTGATACACTGGGTGCATTCTGGGTTATGTATACATCGCAGCTAGGCAGAGGGTATGTCTGCCCTTGAGCCTGAAGTTGAACACTGATAACCAAGGATGCTGCTGCTGCAACTGGGGGAGTTGTCAGGGGATTAAAACCATTGGGAATTGCAGGTGGTGTGGTGGGGATAGTCACTGGATTGGTTGTAGGTGCGGCTGGAGGGAATACTGCTGCAGGATTTGCGGGTGCAGGTGTTGGTGTTGCTGCGGTCGGTGGGAAGACTGCAGCAGGATTTGCGGGTGCAGGTATCGTTGCTGTGGTCGGTGTTGTTGTTGCCTCAGCCTTCGCCAGTTTGTCCTCCAGTTCATCAATCTTGTTTTTGGCATCAATTAACTCATTTTGTATCTCACCCATCTTTATATCATTTTCGAGCATGTTCTCGGTATTGATTTCCTGCTCGGCCTTCATTCCGTCACGTTCCTGTGTCAGGGCCTCCACCTGTGTCTGGAGTGGGGCTAGTCCTTCCACCTGTTGCGTAAGTTCATCGGCTTTTTTTTGTAGGTCCGCCTCATTTTTCTGAAGCTCCTCCACTTTTTTTGTCAGTGTGGCGTTTTCCTCCTCCAATGCACCGTTACATCCACCCAAAGACAAAATGATGGGAAACAATAGAATTATGTGGATAGGGCTAATTTTCATGACGATCCTGTATTTATTGAGGTCTCTTATAAAATGAAATTGCAGTGATGCAACAATTCTATAATAGAATTAGAAAACAATTTTATGAATTTTCCATGTAATGAATGTTTTTGAGATTTGAAGTGACCATGGGAACCCATTCGTGAACTGAACACAGCAATGAAGGGCACGACTCAAATTATTATTCTCTGGGGTCTCAGTTTGTCCCTGGCCTTTTTTCTCGGATTACAGAAAGGCAAGGAACGCGATCCCTCTTTAAGTTTAGATGTGCATCATGAGGTGAATGGGGGGCAGAGTGTCTTGCCTGTAAGAGGGGCCAGCGATATCGGGATTACAGGCAAGGATTTCGGTCAACGTAAATTCATTCATTCATTTCCCCAAAATAATGGTTCAGGAATCCGGGCGACTGATGTTGTCCGGATTGGTTCCCTGCTAGAGGAAATTAAGCAACCCGATGTTGTTCGGCGCATGGCCGCGTTCACTGAAGCTTTGACGAACATTGATGATGCAGGGCTTCCTATGGTGCTCGAGGCCTACGAGGCCCTGCCACGTGGTGTTCAGCGCTACAGTGAACTTCGTATGCTGATGCATGCCTGGGCTGGATTTGATCCTCAAGGTGCCATCGAGTACTCCCATGAACTAGGTAGGGATGAGGGGCGATTTGGCCGGATGGTTGCCGTGGGCAGGTGGGCAATGGAGGACACGGATGCCGCCATAAAATGGAGCAAGGAGCAAAACCGTGGCCATGAAGGCGAGAATCCCTACATGATTGGGATCATTGGTGGGGTGGTTCAGCTTGATTTAAGCAAGGCAACAGACCTCCTTTTCGAAATGCCTTATGGGCGCAACCGGGGGCAGGCCTTGGACCTGGTTGTCAATAAGGCCATGCAGGATGGAGGTGCCCGTAATCTGATTCAATGGATTCAGGGTTTCCCCGCCGATCGTGACAGTCGCCTTATGACTGGCGCATATGGTTTTGTCGCCAATGAACTTTCGCGAAGTGATTTCGGCTTGGCCAAGCAGTGGACCCTTGGCCTTGAATCAGGGGAACCCAAGCAACGGGCAGTCTCATCTGTCGCCAACCGGATTTGCGAGACGGCAACACCGGCTGAAGCTGCAAAGTGGTTGTCCCAGATGCCTCAGGAGGATCAGCACGAGGCCATGCCTGGGATTGTTCGCCGCTGGGCGTCCAGGCAACCCGTCGAGACAGGGGAATGGCTCAACAAGTTTCCACCGTCTGAAGGTATAGATAGTGCGGTTGAGACGTACGTCAAGATGATCAACCATAAGAACCCTGAGTCCGCCCGAGAATGGGCGAAATCCATCACCGATGATGACCGCAGAAAACGTATACTTGATCACCTTGAGAACCCACGTGGCAGGTCTCGACAGGGTCAGGGAGGCAGGGATTGAAGCGCCACGTCCTTCAGGGCTCCATTCCAGTCAGGTAAAAATGACGCTGTTTTGTAACCTTTTCGGGATTGTTGATGTTAATAATAACTCATTGAAAGGGAAACGATGAAAGGAACCAGTCAGCTAATTGTTTTCTATATGACCAGTATCGCCGTTGCTTTTTATATTGGTTTGCGTCAGGCCAAGGATGGTAAATCGGCTGGTTCTGGCTCGGGTAAACAGTTGGCGGATGGGGGTGTTCAATCCGGAAAGCCGGGCGGCAGGGATGATGCGGCCGATAGATACATCACGACTTCCGCCATGGTTGTTGGGACGGGCTCCGGTGGTTTCCTGTCAGGCAAGGGGGCTTTCCTAGCCATTGATCCGGTTTATCTTGAAGCCAATCCTCTGACTTTGGATGAAATCAGGAACAACCTTGGGCCAGCCCTCCTTAGTGACAACCTCGTAAATCGAAATATCGTCATTGCCGACAT
>JABJCN010000072.1 GCA_018668635.1 Opitutia bacterium | reverse complement strand
GGCAGCCTTCCTCCCCGATCCGGATAAGTTTCATTGATGCGGAGCATTGCGCGGCAACGGTTTGGTATAACCAGGTCAGGAGGGAGGCCTCGAGCGGAATACCCTGCAACGTATGCTGGATCGCAAAGATTGTCTGGTGATTACAGGGAGCATCTTGCTCGCGGATGCATTCGTCAAACTGATCCAGTAGTGGATCGGGATAGATGGAGCGTAATAGACGTAATCGCTGGCGCCCCTGATTGGCACTCGCCTGCCGAATTTCACGGGTCAACTTGAGGGCGGTAAGCTCAAAATCGAGTTCTATCAATAACTCCAGATTATTGGTGTTCGCTGCCTGATAAAGAAAGCGAAGATGCGGAAGCTCCAGATTTTCCAGATAGGGAATCAGTCTCTCCTTAAGATAGACACCCAAGGACTCCGGGTCCCGGACCTGGCCCATCTGCACAATTTCCTCCAGTCCGAGGGAATGAGCGTAGGACCCTGTTGGGAACAGAGGATCAGCCGTCTGTAGCAATGGAACCAACCATTGCCCAGGGCCAGATGTGCACACCTCTTGGGGAAAAGTCATGATAATTAAATTCCAATAAATCAGTGGGAGTGACCTTGATGCTTATGGGAATCGTTGTGCGAATGATCATGTCCATGAGAATGTGCACCAGCCGCATGAACAGGTTCAAATACCTCCTCCACCTCGGCATATGTAACTTCCAGGCGATCAAGCATCTGCCGGATCGCAGGGTCGTCCTCAACTAAAAGGTAGTCCTCACGAAACTGGGCGGCAAAATGCAAATTGCCAACCTGCCAGGCATTGTGTGCGGCCTCCTGTGATCCGGTATAAGAAACACGGAGCACTCTCTCGGGTTGCTGTTGGAGCGTATACACCTTGTTATCTACTGCATGGAAAGACTGGCCATGACGCAACGGGTTCCCCAGATCAAATCCGAATTCCCGACCATCGGCTGCGGTTCCACGCCACCGGCGCTTGGCAAGAGTGCGACGGTCCGTGATGAGTTTTACAATTTTCGATTCAACAGGTTCTTCAGATAGAGCAGACTTGATGATTTGCATGAGGCTGATTACAATGGGTTAGCAAAATCTAAAAAAGAAAATACCGCTGAGCAAGTGGAAGAACCTTGGCAGGCTCACATATTAAAACTTCACCATCCGCTTTAACAGTGTAGGTCTCCGGGTCGATCTCAATCCGAGGCATGGCATCATTAAAAAGAAGGTTCTTCTTGGTAATTTTTCGCGTGTTGAATGCGGCGACCATGCCCTTAGAGATTGAGAAGGTGTCCCGCAGGCCGGCATCAAGGGCTGCCTTGCTGACAAAAGTCACAGATGTCGAATGATTGGCTCGACCATGGGCAGCAAACTGAGGGCGGTAAAAAGTGGGCTGAGGGGTGGGTATAGAGGCGTTGGGATCGCCCATATTTGCACACGCAATCATGCCGCCTTTCATAATCAGCTCCGGTTTCACGCCAAAAAATGCAGGCTTAAAAAGGACAAGGTCGGCCAGCTTGCCTGACTCTATAGAGCCAACCTCATGATAAATCCCATTGGCAATGGCCGGGTTTGAGGTGTATTTGGCAATGTAACGAAGGATTCGAAAATTATCAGCGGCAGAATGCATGGAAGAATCCATTCGGCCGAATTGCTTTTTCATCTTGTCTGCCGTCTGCCATGTCCGGATTATGACCTCCCCTACCCGGCCCATGGCCTGACTGTCGCTGGACATGATGGAGATGGCACCCATGTCGTGTAGGATATCCTCGGCGGCAATAGTCTCCGGCCGAATTCGAGACTCAGCAAAGGAGACATCCTCAGGAATCTTTGAGTCAAGGTGATGGCAAACCATGAGCATGTCCAGATGCTCGTCGATCGTATTGATGGTAAAAGGCCGGGTGGGGTTTGTTGAGGAAGGTAGGACATTCAACTCTCCGCAGACTTTCATGATATCAGGCGCATGACCACCACCTGCTCCTTCGGAGTGGAAAGTATGGATCGTGCGGCCCTTGAATGCTGCGATAGTGTTCTCTACAAATCCGGCTTCATTCAGGGTGTCCGTGTGAATGGCTACCTGCACATCTGTTTCATCTGCAGCAGTCAGACATGCGTCGATAGCGACTGGAGTGGTTCCCCAATCCTCGTGTAATTTAAGGCCCATCGCGCCAGCAAGAACCTGTTCGGTAAGATTTGAAACCGAAGAGGAGTTTCCTTTGGCTAGATAACCAAGATTCATCGGGTATTGGTCGGAAGCCTCAAGCATGCGTTGGATGTTCCACTTGCCCGGGGTACAAGTGGTGGCATTGGTGCCTGTTGCCGGCCCTGTCCCACCGCCAATCATGGTCGTGATTCCACTGGCAAGTGCTTCATCAATTTGCTGTGGACAGATAAAGTGAATATGAGGGTCTATACCGCCAGCGGTGACAATCATGCCCTCGGCGGCAATAACCTCGGTACCCGCTCCAACAACCATTCCCTCTGTTACCCCATCTTGGATAAGTGGATTCCCTCCATGGCCAACACCATGGATGCGGCCGGCTTTAACCCCGATATCAGCCTTGATGATTCCTTGGACTGGATCAATAATAGTGGCATTGGTGAGGATGACATCAAGGCACTCGTCATCGGAGGCCAAAGGACTCTGCCCCATGCCATCCCGAATGACCTTGCCTCCTCCAAATTTTATCTCATTCCCGTAGCCACCATTTTCAGCGATCAGGTCTCGCTCAATCTCCAAAAACAATTCAGTGTCGGCCAGACGTACCTGATCCCCAACTGTTGGGCCAAACATCTCGGCATATTGCCGTCGGCTAATTTCAAGACTCATGGTTCCAATAGTTTGTGGATTATAAGGGGCCGTTGATCTTGCCGTTGAGGCCATGAACTATACGCGCCCCGGCAAGGGCCACCAGTTCAACCTCTTTTTGGTCACCCGGCTCAAAACGCACGGCTGTCCCGGCTGGAATATTTAAACGAAACCCCAATGTGGAATCCCGATCAAAACCCAAGGCCTCGTTGGATTCATAAAAATGAAAATGGCTGCCCACCTGCACAGGTCGGTCTCCAGTGTTTGAAACCACCAAGGTGCGAATTTCTAACCCAGGGTTTACAACGATAGGCGAGGCATCAGAAGGAACAATAATTTCTCCGGGTTTCATTGGATCGGGTTGTGCACGGTTACCAGTTTTGTTCCATCGGGAAAAGTGGCCTCAGCCTGAACCTCGTGCAGCATTTCGGCCACACCATCCATGACGTCAGCACGAGTCAATATGGTGGCACCATGGCTCATCAGCGCTGCAACGCTTTTGCCATCACGGGCTCCTTCAAAGATTTCATAGGTAATGATGGCAACTGACTCCGGGTAGTTAAGCTTAACGCCTCGAGCCTGTCTCCTGCGGGCAAGGTCAGCAGCAACGACAACCATCAGTTTTTCCTGTTCACGTGGTGTAAGATGCATGGGTTTTCTGGCAATTGATCAAAAAAAGACGCGGGTAGAGGAAATCAAGGCAAAGCATCCATCGTGCCAGCATTTCTATCTGATGATTGGTTGTATGATTTTGAACATCTGGAACACTTTACTGGAATCTGGCATGGACAATGCTAGATTCAGTTTCCCAACCTGATTGGAATATATACATTTTACAAAAGAAGTAGTTATTCGACCATGCATCTTCCAGATGAAATCCTTTCTCCCGCAGTCTGCACGACAACACTCTTGGTTAGTGGAGCTACCGTGGCGTTTGCAATTAAAAAAGCCTCTACTCAAATCACATCAAGGCAGCCGATTGTTCTCGCGGCTGCAACTGCAGGAATCCTGTTGATCCAAGCTTTTAATTTTCCGGTATCTAGCATTGTATCAGGTCATCTCCTGGGTAGTGCGTTAATGGCATGGCTCTTCGGGCCATGGGTTGCTATCAGCTTAATGGCTTTGGTGCTTGGCCTTCAGGGAGCAATTCTGGGAGACGGTGGCATCTGGTCCTTCGGAGCCAATCTACTCACCCTTGCAATCATTCCAATAATGGTGTCTGGATTTGCCTGTAGCGCATCAGCTAAATATCGGACCTCTCGGTTGAATACATTGATTTTAGTCGGTCTTTCGACGTCAATTGGCTATCTTTGCTCAGCCCTATGTATCACCGGGTTGCTTACCGCTGGTGCCCGGGGAGCAACTGGATGGACGGCAAGTTTTCTTACTCTAAACAGCCTGCTACCAGCAGTGATTGAGGGAATGGTCACAGTTGCAATCATTTCGATATCACAACAAAAAATTTCCGCTTTTTTTTGGCACTACTTTGAAAGCCTCTTTTTATGCCGGAAAGCGGTGCAACAATTTCTGGTTTTAGCAATCCTGCTGGGAGCATACGTGCTAATCGAGCAACATGGGGCCCATTTACCTGACCCTCTTCAAGTCATTCTCGCAGAGAGTGTTATCGAAGAAAAAATTAACACCACCCGGCTGCTCTGCACTGTTGCCACTGGCTTTGTCATGATACTGGCAGGAAACAGTTTATGTAAATTAATGAAACAATCCAACCCACTAAAGATTTTTAATCAATAAAGTAGACACCCCGGCTCCAGTAAACCGGAACCGGGGTGTTGAATCACAGGCGGTGTAACGCCTGATCCTCTAACCTCAAAAACACAAGGTATATCCAGAAATGAAAGTTGTCAGAACACTTAAGTCAATAGGGAAGCTACTCAGCTTCATCTGCCTCAGCAGCGCCGCGCTCCAGGCTCAAAAATCCGTCAAGGTTGGCATCCTCCACTCACTCAGTGGTACAATGGCCATCTCTGAAACCTCCCTCCGGGACGTCGTCCTGATGGCCGCCGAGGAGATCAACGCCAATGGAGGCGTCATGGGCCACAAGATTGAGCCCGTAGTCGTGGACCCTGCATCCAACTGGCCCCTCTTCGCCGAAAAAGCCAAGCAATTGATCCTCAAGGAAAAGGTCTCTGTAACCTTTGGTTGCTGGACCTCGGTAAGCCGCAAATCCTGCCTGCCTGTTTTTGAGGAAAACAACGCCCTGCTCTTTTACCCGGTTCAGTACGAGGGGGAAGAACAGTCGTTGAATGTCTTCTACACGGCAGCCTCCCCGAATCAACAGTTGGTTCCCGCCGCCGAGTACATGATGGATGAGTATGACAGCAAAAAGTTTTACCTGCTCGGCACAGACTATGTTTTCCCTCGAACCGCCAACAAGGTGCTCAAGGCCTTCCTCAAGACCAAGGGCGTTCCTGATGCAAATATTATCGAGGAATACACCCCTTTCCACCATCAGGACTACCAGACCATCGTCTCCAAGATTAAGAAATTTTCTGCCAGTGGTGATGCCTGCGTACTCTCCACCATAAATGGCGACAGCAATGTCCCCTTCTACAAGGAGTTTGCCAACCAGGGCCTGACCTCGGATGACTGCCCGATCATGGCTTTCTCTGTTGCAGAGGACGAACTTCGGGCAATGGATGTGCCTCCGCTGGTCGGTCATCTCGCGGCATGGAACTACTTCCAGAGCATCAAGTCCAAGGAGAACAAGGCATTTGTGAAAAACTTCAAGACCTACTGCAAGAAGAACAACCTGCCCGGTGGTTCCAAGCGTGTCACCGACGACCCGATCGAGGCCGCCTACTTCGGTGTCTATGTATGGAAAGCCGCGGTCGAGAAGGCCGGCTCCTTCGACGTGGACAAGGTCCGCAAGGCGGTGTATGGCCTGAAGTTCGACGCACCTGGTGGCAAGAAGTCGATGCACCCGACCAACCAGCACACGCTCAAGCCAGTCTACATCGGGGAAATCCTTAAGAACGGCCAGTTTAAGATTGTAAACAAAAGCAAAGGCCTAGTCTCCCCCGACTCCTACAGCTCCTACCTTCACAAGAAAGGAGAGGAGCCCAAGCCAACCGGCGGTCCCAACGGCGACGGCACCCTGTAATCCCAGAAACCAAAAAACTTACTTAATGGCAAGGAGGCCCGTCCGAGTTCCGGGCGGGCCTCAAGCCTTCAAATACAAGACGTATACCCAAACCCATCCGAAACCTGAATTCTTCGTGCAACGCCTTTGTTCAAACAACCGCATCCTGTTAACGCTGACCCTGTTCCTTCAAGTAAGTGCAACCATCCTCGCCCAAACAAATCAACCCGTAGCAAGGAAAGAAGGGGAGCCTAAAATCCTCCAACTCATGGTCCAACTGGCTTCTGAGGAGGAAGAAGAGGTCATTCAGGCCATCAAGAATCTAGCTCTCACGGGTGACCTGCGTCTCGAAAACTTCTTTGACCTATACCGACAAGGTAGTGTCTACCTATGGGAAGATGCGCCGGAAGGCATCCTAAAAATCGTCGTCAATGAGGAAACTGTTGAGAACGACGACTTTGACGAACTCGCTCCACTGGTCCACCCACTGACCAAGAAACCAGTGATGATTGATGGTAAACAGGCCCGACCCCTGATTGAAGACCTTACGGACATCAGTCCGGGCCGCAAGGTACGGAAGATTGCCAACAGCTCAAAGTTTCTCATCCGCCTTGCCTCGCCAAACCCGAAAGACCGCATTTCAGGAGTGAAGAAGACTGGTGATCCACCACAAAATATTGATGCCATCCCATCCCTCCAGCGTATCATCAAGGAAGATCCTGACGAAAAGATCCAATGGACCGCCAAAGAAAGCCTGCTTCTGATCCGCTTGGCCGGCGTCCTTCCCGAACAAACCGCAAAAGACCGTGAAGCCGCAATCCAGGAACTGGGTAACATCAAGAGCCTGAGGGCGCTGCCACGACTGCAAATTCTACTGGACACACTGAATGAGGCTAAAGAAAAACCGGAGGGAGCTGATGCCTGGACCGCCGCTGCAAAACAGTCAATAAAGCAAATTGATAAGCACGAAACCTCGGTTGAGCGCTTTAATAATATTTTCCAGGGATTGAGCCTTGGCTCAGTTCTCATCCTTATGGCGCTTGGACTTGCCATAACATTTGGTCTGATGGGGGTCATCAATATGGCCCACGGTGAATTGATGATGATCGGAGCCTACACAGCTTTTGAAATACAACGCGCCTTCGGTCACAATCCAGACAACCCGGTGGATTCCTATTTTTTTGTCGCCATACCTGTCTCATTCGCAGTAGCAGCGATGGTCGGCCTAATCATGGAAGCGCTTGTCATTCGGCATCTATACCGCCGGCCACTGGAATCCCTTCTGGCCACATGGGGTATCGGGTTGATCCTCATCCAGCTCGTACGCATTCGCTACGGGGACAACATTGGGGTTAATGCACCCACTTGGTCTTTAGGCGGAAACGAGATCTTGCAAGACGTCATCCTGCCCAACGGCCGCCTTTTCATCATGTTGTTGTGTGCAGCCTGTGTGGGTCTCGTCTATTTCCTTATGAATAAGACCCCGCTCGGCTTACGAATGCGTGCCACCATGCAAAACCGCGATATGGCAAGCTCCCTTGGTGTCAACACACGCAACGTCGATCGTTGCACTTTTGCATTAGGCTCGGGACTTGCAGGGGTTGCCGGTTGCGCATGGACCCTGATCGGTGGAGTCACCCCGGACATGGGGCAGAACAATTTCATCGTGGATTCCTTTCTGGTGGTGGTTACCGGTGGGGTGGGTGAGCTTGCCGGCGTTATCTGCTCAGGACTGGGAATTGGCCTCATAACCAAGTGGGTCGAGCCATTAAGAATCGGTGGTTTTGTAGTTGGTGCCATTTGGGCCAAGGTGATCCTGCTGGCTATTATCGTTGGATTCATACAGTTCAAGCCAGCCGGGCTTTTCGCCCCCAAGGGAAGGTTGAGCGATGTCTGAATCTGCAAGCCTGGGAAAGAGTCCCATGATTCTTGAGTCGGTTCGCCGCATGGCCCGACAGCATTCAGTTTCTGCAATGCTGGTGTTCGGGCTGGTCCTTATACCGG
This sequence comes from Opitutia bacterium, assembly GCA_018668635.1. Lineage (GTDB taxonomy): Bacteria > Verrucomicrobiota > Verrucomicrobiia > Opitutales > JABJCN01 > JABJCN01. Next base: position 14,543 of record JABJCN010000072.1, on the reverse strand, counting down.
TCCTCTACTGGATCGGTGCAATCTCCATCGAGACCGTCAACATGCTGGGCCGCTACATGTGCTTTGCCATCGTGGCAGTTGGCCTTGACCTTATCTGGGGCTATACCGGAATCCTAAGCCTGTGCCAGGCCTTTTTCTTTTCACTGGGCGGCTACTCAATGGGCATGTACCTCGCCCATCACGGCGGGGCCGGCGGGGCAACGGATCCCACGGGAAGATGGGAGGTCCCTGCCTGCCTCCATGTGGTTTCTTCCAAAGTGGGTGTGGAGCCCCTGCCTTGGTTCTGGAAGCCTTTCTACGACCTTCACTGGGCAGTACTTCTGGGCCTACTCATCCCGGGCATCGTGGCAGCGCTCATTGGCTTTGTTGGATTTCGTAGTCGCGTACGCGGGGTCTACTTCGCAATCCTCACCCAAGCAATCACGGTTGCCGCCTGGCTTGTCTTCTCCATGAACAACATGAAATTCTGCGGAACCAACGGACTCACCAATTTTGACAAGATTCTGGGGCATCCCTTAAGCGAAAACTACGTCAAACTGGCCTTGTATCTGGCAACAGTAGTCTCACTCGGCTCCACCTACTTTCTCTGCCATTACATTGTACGCTCCAGGTTGGGTCGTGTTCTCATCGCTGTTAGGGATGATGAAAACACCCTCCGCTTTTCTGGTTACAAACCTTATATGTACAAGATGTTCGCCTTTACCGTGGCGGCCATGCTCGCCGGTCTTGGGGGCATACTTTACGCACCCCAGATGGGAATATTCACTCCAGCCAACATGGAAGCCAGTGCCTCAATCCTCGTTGTCATATGGGTGGCCGTGGGGGGGCGAGGGAGTCTCTCTGGAGCCGTACTTGGAGCACTGGCTATCAACCTGCTCTACAACTTTCTGACTTCCGAGCACAATTTTTACCTCCTACAATGGAAGCCGGACTATTGGCCCATTATTTTGGGACTACTTTTTATTGGTGTGGTCCTCATCTTTCCCAACGGACTCATCCACCTGTGGCATCGCCTTAACGGCCAGACCAGCAAAGATGGAAACCAGTCATGAATGCCACCAAAGAGACAAGACAAGGTTCCATGAAGGAAGAATATCTCGAATTCAGTCCTGACACCAACAGGCTCTGGGATAAAAAGTACCTCCTACATGTACAAGATATCACCGCGGTTTTTGATGGCTTCAAGGCACTGGATGTCAAAGCACTTGGCATTGCCCATAACGAACTACGAGTTATCATCGGCCCAAATGGCGCCGGTAAAACCACCTTGTGCGATGTAATAAGCGGGAAGACCCAACCAACGACCGGCAAGGTCCACTTCGATAAAGAGGAAATCACTCATCGCAAGGAGACGGATATTGCCCTCATGGGCATCGGGCGGAAATTTCAGACCCCTACCGTCTTCGACAGCCTGACAACCTTTGAGAACATGGAACTTGCCCTTCCGGGACATCAAAAACTATGGCCCAACCTATGGGGCAAGGTCACGAACAAACAAAAGAATAAGATTCATGGAATCCTTGATCGCGTAAATCTTCTGCAACAAGCCGAAACCCCGGCAAAATACCTCAGTCACGGCCAACGCCAGTGGCTCGCAATAAGTGTGCTTATCCTTGCATCACCCAAGCTTCTTCTTGTTGACGAACCCGCTGCGGGCCTTACCGACTCAGAGACTGAGCTTACTGCACAACTCCTAACTGAATTAAAGGGCGATCACACCCTCATCGTTATTGAACATGACATGGACTTTGTCCGTCAGCTTAATTCCACTGTCACTGTTCTCAATGAAGGTAAGATCATGGCTGAAGGCCCCTTGGAAAAAGTACAAAAGAATAAAGAAGTCATCGAGGCCTACCTTGGAAGATAACCATGACACCTCTCCTAAAAATCCAGAATCTTAATTTCTCCTATGGCGAGGTTCAGGCACTCCGCGATGTCAAAATGGAGGTCCCGGAGAAGTCCATTGTTTGCGTGATGGGACGCAACGGGGTAGGCAAGACCACCCTGCTCCGCAACATCACCGGGTTGGAAAAGCCCGACTCCGGCGAGATACAACTCGGTGGCAAGGCCATGACTCACCTTCCTGCTTATGGGAGGGCCAGATCCGGAATAGGCTATGTTCCACAAGGCCGAATGATTTTCCCCAAGCTAACGGTCGAGGAAAACCTCATTATTGGCCTCTCCGGCGGTGGCAACCAAGACACAGACATCTTTGATGAAATCTACGACCTGTTCCCTGTCCTTCAAGAAATGAAAAGCCGTCGCGGCGGTGACCTTTCCGGTGGCCAGCAGCAACAGCTCGCGATTGGTCGAGCCCTCGCAACTGATCCAAAGCTTCTAATCCTTGATGAGCCGACGGAGGGAATCCAACCAAACATTATCCAGCAGATCGGGAAGATCCTACAGCACCTTGTTGATGAGAAGGATATGACCATCCTTATCGTGGAGCAATATTTAGATTTCGTGCGAGAATTCTCCCACCACTTCTATATCATGAATCGCGGACGGATCGTTGAGGGAGGAGAAACCCGGAGCCTTACCGAAGAGTTGGTAAATAATTATCTAAGTGTATAGTCTCTGTCAGGCGACAGAATCTGATGCAGACAACTCCAGGGTCACCACATTTTCTATGTGTCGAGTCTGGGGAAAGAGATCAAAAGGTTGCACTCTGAGAATATGATAACCGGCATCGCGCAATGGAACAAGGTCGCGCGCCTGGGTTGAGGGATCGCAGGAAACATAGACAATCCTAATGGGTTTAAAAGCAATGAGCTGATCAATAAACTCTTTGTCGCAACCTTTACGAGGTGGATCCAGAAGAACGGTTGTCTCCTTCGGCGAAAATTCAACATCACCAAAAATAGCTTCAGCAGAACTTTGAAGAAAGCTACAATTATTTATCTGGTTTGCATTTGCATTGGCCCGGGCAAGGACAACGGAATATTCATTGATTTCAACCCCGGCGCACTTCTCAAAATGACGGCTACCAAAGAGTGTAAAAAGGCCACCACCACAGTAAGCATCAATAAGGAAACGCGAATTGCCACCAGCTGCCTGCCTGACAGTATATTCGGTGAAGGCTTCAAGGATAAAGGGATTGTTTTGAAAGAAGTCGCCTGCCTTAAACTGGAAGGAGAGCTCCCCAACTTGGGTAAAGACAAGTTCCTGGAAGTCTGTTACAACCGCACTGCCGGTATCACGAAAAAGGAGAGTCGCCCCCTTCTTAAACTTTCCAGTAGCCGCCTTCTGCTGGACCACATCACGAGCCGGGGGCAAGGCCTCATTAATCGCCTCGGTGGCAATTGGACAATGCGGTACATCGACAATCCAATTACGCTGGCCGTGGTGAAGAAAACCTATTGAACGAACCTTACCATCCCTTGGCCTTTGATGGTGAGGAGTAATTTTTGAACGATAATTAAATTGTCTGGGTGAGGAATGGATCGGTTCAATGGATAACTTCTCTCCCAATGATTTTTCTAATAGCTCAGTTACCTGGCGATGTTTCCATTCAGCCTGTGCCTCCTGATTCATATGCTGGTATTGGCAGCCTCCGCACTCGCCAAAAAGGGAGCAACGCGGCTCAACGCGTTGCGAGGAACTTTCAAGGACTTCAATAAGGTCGGCCTCCGAGTAGTTCTTGTGGTTGCGATGAATCCGCGCACGAATCTTCTCACCCGGAATGGAGTATGGAACCATGACAACCCAACCATCCAGCCGCCCCAGTCCCTGTCCCAAGTTGGTAAGAGTATCGATGGTTAAGTCAATTTCCTGATGGTACTCGAAAGGATCAGCTATAAAGTTTCTGGGGGGCTTGCGAGCATGGAGATTCATTTTCAGGACACATTAATAGATGAATCTGCACCCCCTTGGGGTCCAGAAGATTGGCGCATGAAACCATTCAAGCGCTCGCGATAGGCTGCGGGTATGTCACGCGCCAGAATACGGATACCATGATCCAGGTTTTTTTCTTCCTGAATGCAACCCAGTTCATGAAGCTGGGCAATGAGGTCATAATGTTTGTAAGGCACAACTAGCTCCGAGAGAACAGGCGATTCCCTGAGGGCTTCATCCATTCTGGATAGAAGGCCATCAACACCCTCCGCCGTCTTGCAGCTGACCGAGAGAGCTCCGGGAACAAGCTTACCAAGCTGTCGCAGGCACACTGGGTCCTCGACAAGATCCGTCTTGTTAAAAACAGTGATACGTGGCTTCCCTTCTGCTCCGAGTTCTTCCAGCACCTCCAGTGTCGTTTTCAAGTGAACTTCAACTGCGGGGTTGCTACTATCAAGAACATGCACAAGAAAGTCGGCCACAAGGGCCTCTTCGAGCGTAGCCTTGAATGCCTGTATCAGGCGGTGGGGTAATCGATTCACAAAACCCACCGTGTCCGTTCCCACGATTATCCGACCGGAAGGTAAGGTAAGCTTTCGCGAAGTCGGGTCCAGGGTAGCAAAAAGTTTGTCGGCAGCCAAGACATCAGAGCCAGTCAAGCAGTTGAGCAATGTCGATTTCCCTGCATTGGTGTACCCGACAATAGCAAAGGAAGGCACAGGGACTTTCATGCGTTGCTTACGCTGGATTCCACGTCGTTTCTCAACCTGTTTCAATTCACTCTTGACCTTGGCAATACGTTTACGAATGAGCCGCTGATCAATTTCAATCTGGGCCTCACCTTCCCCTCGCTGAACAGCACCACCTCCACGTTGACGGTCGAGATGAGTCCAAAGCCGCTTCATACGAGGTAATTCATATTGCAAGCGCGCCAGCTCGACCTGAAGGACCGCCTCTCTGGTTTGGGCACGATCAGCAAAAATGTCGAGTATCACTTCCTGTCGATCAATGACATTTAGCTCGCTGGTTGACTCCCAGTTTCGCTGCTGAGAAGGCATCAGTGGTTCATCAAAGAGGATTGATCCACACTTGAGACTCTTGGCAAGATTGATAATTTCATTCGCCTTGCCGGGCCCAGTGAGAAATCGAGCTTGAGGCTTACGAACCTTCACGAGCAAAGTTTCCTGAACCTGGTAGCCAAGGTTGAAAGCCAGTTCTTCCAGTTCTTCCAAACTTTCTTCGTGGTCCAAGTCCTGTGTCTTCGGCAGGACCACGCCTATCAGTAGCGCTCTTTTAGGATCGTAGCCCATAAGCTATAGGGCAAAAAAACCTTCCATGTGAAAGAAACGATCCCTCCGAACATTCATGCGCCAAATACAAAATGGTTTTTGATCGTGCATAAGGATATATTCAGATGCCACGCTCGACCTCGTAGATGGCCCGAAATGCCTGATAATCTTCCTCCTTCGTGCCACTTTTTATGACATGGTCAAAATAATCCCGATGAGAGATCTCCAGTTGCGCAGTAACAAGACGACGCTCTATTTCCTCGGGACTGTCCTTGCCGCGTCCCTCGAGGCGGTCTTGAATTTGTTGGGTACTGATTGGGTGGATGAAAACAGTGACAAGTTGGCCCCGGAGAACAGGATCAACCATTGCAATTTCACGAAAAGAGGCGGCTCCTTGTACATCAATATTCAGGACAAGGTCTACATCTTCAGTTAGCTGATCTTGAATTGATGACTTAAGTGTGCCGTAGCATCCACTATGGACTTGAGCAGACTCGTAAAATTCACCGGCTAACAACTTTTCCTGGAATTCAGCTTCACTGAGAAAATGATAGTCCACACCATCAGACTCACCCTCACGAGGTTCACGGGTGGTGGAAGTGATGACTCGCTGCAGTTTGGGGCCAAAATCGTGGAGCAAACGTTCACACAGTGTGGTTTTTCCACTACCGGCAGGACCGGAGACAAGGAGTAGCAATGAACTTCGTGACACGGTTGGAACCGTTTTTAGGAATAATTGAATGCCACGCCGGCAAGAAGGAGTCCATAGGCCCCAAGGAATCCACCCAGTAAACGTGGCCGGTTTCCACTGTCAAAGAGCCAACTATTAAAATCGCGCATCCGGTAAGGTGAAGCACCAACATACAGCGTTAGGGCGATCATCAAATAGACAAACGTTACCAAAAAAAGCCGACTCTGGGGCTCTTGCATGTACGCTGCACCAAGAAGTTCACGCGCAGAGAGTAACAAAATAATACCCAATCCACGAACAGCAAGAAAGTCTGGGAGATGGAAAAACGAGAGGATTGCCACCGCAAGGAAAGCGGCAAAAAGAAGATTCTTGTAGGCCCCAAAATCAGCCTCCTTAAGTTGGAGGACATGCGAAAGGAACCAAGCCGCGGCAATCCCGATAAGGATAATAGCAGCACGACGTGAGCGTGGCCAGCCTATGGCAAATTTTTGCACAGCAGGACTGTTCCAAAGTAAAAGCATGCCAACAAGTAGCAGAACGCCAGCAGTCGCCAAGGTTGCAGTAAAAAGTGTCATAGGTTTAAAATTTTGTGAAACATTTAAGTGTGAATCCAGTGGATAAGTAAGAATTATGAAAAATGTGTATTATAAACAGCAGCAATCAATTATTTCAGGTTGCAACAGCCATCCCTGTATCCACTCCAGTCAGCGACAACCGCCCTTTTAGAGTCGTCACAGAGGACTCTTCAATTTCCACATCGACCATCTCACCGATCAAGCGTTGACTGGCGGGAAATATCACCTTCCTGAATCCGCGGGTGCGGCCCATGAACATTCCCTCTCCTTTTCGAGCAGGGCATTCAACAAGGATTTCCTGGATGGTGCCGACAAGGGAGGCATTTCGACGACGGGATTGCTTCTCTAGAATCTTGAGTAAAATCTGGTTGCGTTCCTCCTTCACGGTCTTTGGAACGTCATCGTGCAACTCTGCCGCCGGTGTACCTGAGCGAGGGCTATATTTAAAAATGAAGGCCATATCGAAACCGATCTCCTCAAACATGTCGCAAGTCATCTGGAAATCTTGGTCCGTCTCCCCGGGGAATCCGACAATAATATCGGTGCTAAAATACATATCCGGTTGCACAGCTCGCAAGTCACGGACCAGTTGCATATAGCGGTCAACTGAATATGGTCTGTTCATTGCCTTTAAAATGCGGTCAGAACCACTCTGGACAGGAAGGTGTGCATATTCACATAGTTTATCCAAACGACCATACGCCTCGACAAGATCTTCCTTGAAGCCTCTAGGATGAGGGGACGTAAAGCGAATGCGCTCCAAGCCATCAATTTCATTCAGCTGTTCCAGAAGTTGAACAAACGGGCTTTTTTTATCGATAAATGGAATTTCTCGCCGCCCATAACTTGTCACGATTTGCCCTAGTAATGTAACCTCGCGAGTGCCGTTGGCAACAAGTGTCTCAACCTCCTGTATTATGTGTGCAATGGGACGTGCACGTTCAGGACCACGAGTCTTGGGAACGATGCAGAAGGTACATTTCATATTACATCCCTGCATAATGGAGACAAAGGCTGAGACCTGCCTTTCCCCTGCCTTGTGAGAGTTAATGGCATTCTGGGAGTCAAGCTCCTCCTCCAAGTCAAGAATAGAGGTGGGGCGCGGCCCCTGAGCATTCATTGATGCAATGAGATTGTCCAAATGGTCGGGGACACGATGGAATTTCTGTGTCCCTGCAACGAGGTCCAGATCGGGCAGACGGTCAAGAAGTTCAGAACCCCTATTCTGAGCCATACAACCAAGAATACCGAGGACGAAATTAGGGTTCTCCCGCTTTCGCCGGGCAAGGTGACCTGCTTTTCCTATAGCTTTTTGCTCGGCCTGGTCTCGAACGCTACACGTATTAAGAAGGACTACATCCGCATCTTCCTCATGCTGAACAATGGAATAACCACGACTACGCAAGTCACAGGCGACCTGCTCAGAGTCTCGCTGATTCATCTGGCAGCCGTATGTCTTAATGTAGACGCGGTTCATTATGGGGCGGTTTTTATTGAAAAGGGTAAAAAGGCTAGAAATGGAGGTTGAAGGGTCAACCTGAAAGGCTCCGCACAAAGCCAACAAAATTCTGCAATCAACTCAATCCCCGGCGCTTTAATTAAGCCAAAGCCTCCTCGAAGATGGCAAGCAGCCTCTCGGTATCCTCAGTACCGATGGCAACGCGCACAAGATCAGGATTAATACCACACTCATTGAGGTGTATTCTTCCCTCCTTAGTGCTGACGAGATTATAGTGAGCCAGATACATGAAAGGGCAAATCATTGAAAAAAAAGTGCCAAAGCTTGGGCTTTTTATAATGCGAATACGGTCGTAAAATTCAGTGATAGGAAAATTTAACTCAATGGTAAGCAAGCCCCCGGGAGAATCAGGCTGACGAACAAGTTTTTCATAGTTCGACCTGGATTCAGGAGAATAAGCCCAATGGAGTTTCTTAATGGCAGGGTGACCATCAAGAAAGTTGGCCAGCGCCTTTGTATTACGATTGATTTGATTGATAACGTCGGGATACCTCGAAATTTCATGGGCTAGACGCTGGAGGTCTCGTGGATGAAGTGGTTCATGCAATACTGGAATTAATTCCTTGAGCTCTTCATAAAACAAGGACGCCGGATTGAAAAAGATGGCCCCGGAGAGTATATCACCTGAACTGGCCGCATATTTGGTTAGGCTGTTTACAAGAAGGTCGGTATGCGACAGGAGGGCAATATTTGCGGGAGAAGAAATAGTCGGATCGGCAATAAGCAGGGCACCCTCTTCACGTGCAATCGAATGGATGTGTTCAAGGTCGGGAGTTTGAATAAGTGGATTGGTCGGGGCTTCTGTAATAATGCCGGCAATTCGGCCACGGTTTTCCCGGAAAAGGCTTTCGAGACCATCAACATCAAAGACGTCAAGGTGGCGAATAAGGCGTTCGTCAGGACCAAGGAACTTCTCAAGGATTTCACGAGTATCAAGATAGAGCCACCCAAGCTGTATCCAGATATCCCTTCCCTGTGGCCGTTGAATTTCACATGCAGCAAGATAGGCTGCGTAAAAGGCATTCATTCCTGAGTTACACAGAAGAATGTCATCCTCAGGAATACCTACAATTGAAGAGAGATTTTGGTGAACCGTTGATTCAGCAAGATCGGCAGGAACAGTTTCCTCGGCAAAAATACTTGAAAGAAGCCCCTCGCGAAGCAACAAATCCTCTGCTTGTCGGGAAGATATACCACAGCCTGTATGTTGGAGAAAGTTTAAGGCTTTTTTATAGGTGTCCGGATCTTGTGGGAAATGAATGTAGGCGAAGCCATCTTCATCTTCAGCCTTGGCGGAAGGTAAACCAATAAAAGCGAGGAGTTCTGATGCAGCACGAGAAGAATTAACGAGGAGAACATCACGAGGTTCCGAGCTAATCTCATTGGCAATGTGTTCGGCAAGTTGACGGACAAACTCCGGCAGGAAAAAACGAGGGTAGCCGGATTTCATTGTCTCAACAACGGCTGGATCTTTTTCCTCGTAACCGATGACATCTGCCATGGTTGGGAGGCTGACACAGACAGCATGTGGGCTGTCTGGAAAGCGCTGTCCGAGGGGATGATGCTGGAAGGCATCGACTTGTGTGTCAAAGTTCATTCGGCAGCAACTTCATTCTGCAAAATCTGGTCAAGAGTCTGGCGCGATCTAATTAGCTGAAGCTCGCCGGTTTCCCTGTGGAGAGCCTCGGCAGCCTCGGGAAAAGAATTGTAATTCTTGGCTGGCATGGCGGCACAATAGGCTCCAACACCCTCAATAGCACAAAGGTCACCAATATCTGCCTCTAAAAGCTTGCGGGGTTGAAGGACTTCAGGTTGATCGGGAGCCGGTGTAAGAATATCACCGGATTCACAACAATGACCACAAACAATATATTCAGTTAGGGACGCTTCAGGGTTATCAGGGATAGTAATAATCGGATGCTGTGCACCGTATAGCGAGGGTCGTAGGACCTCGGTCATTCCAGTATCAAGCTTGAGAAAGGAATATCCATCTGAACCAGTATCTGTGGTATCCTGGATCGATGAAAGGAGGGTGCAGGCATTGGCCGCAAGAAATGTTCCCGGCTCGATTTCAAGATGAATCTGGCGACCTGTTTCATCAGCAAATTTCAAGAAGGCCTCCTTTACAGGTTGACCAATTTCCTGAAGATTCGTGGATCTTTCATCATTCATACGACCGATTTTATAACCACCTCCAAGATCAAGGGTATGTACATCGGGGAATTCACGAACAAGGTCGAGGCTCATTAAGGCCACCTTGCTCCAAACAGAAGGATCGCTGCCGGAACCAATATGTGTATGAAGGCAAATAACCTTGAGTCCATAATGTTGTAGCAAATTTTTGATTTCATCAATTTTTTCATACCATATGCCAAAACTGGAGGTGGGACCGCCAACATTGGTGCGATTATTTGATCCGGACCCAAGCCCTGGGTTGAAGCGAACTCCGATTTCACTACCCGGGCATGCCTCTCCGATTTTTTTTAGCTGCGCAATTGAGCAAGCATTGATGTGGACACCTCGCTTAAGGAGTTCTGCAAACCCATGGCCCAGTTCCTGGGTACTTAAACTGATTTCATTTGGCAAAAACCCTGCCCGAATAGCACGTTCAACCTCATAGATTGAGCTGGCATCAATTTGTATGCCCAAAGACTTGAAGAGCCGTAAGATAGCTGCGTTGGGGCTTGCCTTCATTGCGAATCGGGCGGTTAGGCCGAACGCATTCGGAAAGGCAAGTGCCGACTCTGCTTGTGCCTTTAGCGTGGCCTCATCGTAAATGAAAAGAGGGGTGCCAAATTTTTCTCGAGCCTCGCGAGCCTTGGCAGACGTGAGGAAGCGTAGTTTTTCCATGGGAAAGGAATTGGGTAGATGTTCGAGTGGGAAAGTCAATGATGGGCCAGTAAAAAAACACTTTATCGAACAAGGTAAAGACAGGGTTTTGCGTTGCGGAAAGTTAAGGGTTTATGCATTGAAACAAGTGTTATGAAAGAAAAGAACCAGTCGGCATTGGCAAACTTAAGGCGTGAATATATGCAGGATGCCCTGTATCGGGGAGACTTGCTCACAGACCCCATTAAACAGTTTCATGAATGGCTTAACGCTGCGCGTGAGGCAGGCGTCGAGGATCCTTCAGCAATGAATCTTTCCACGGTTGGGGCAGATGGAAGACCTTCATCTCGAATCGTATTATTAAAGGGTGCGGATGAAGATGGTTTTCGTTTCTACACAAATTACGCTAGCAAGAAAGCAGAAGAGATCGAAAAAAATGAAAAGGTGGCACTACATTTTTTCTGGGCCCCTCTTTCGCGCCAGGTTGCCATTGGTGGAAAAGTCCAAAAATTATGCAGGGAAGAGTCTATGGCGTATTTCGCCACCCGACCAAGGGAGAGCCAGGTAAGTACCTGGGCATCCTGTCAAAGTGAAGAAGTCAGCGGGAGAGAGGAACTGGAAAAGGCTTTTATTTATTGTGATGATAAATTTAAGGATGGGATGATTCCGATGCCGCCGGATTGGGGTGGGTTTATCGTGCAACCTGATTTTTTTGAGTTTTGGCAGGGACGACCCGGAAGATTGCATGATCGTTTCATATATACGAAAGACTTGGAGACTGGATGGCAAATTTCTCGGTTGGCACCCTAGAAACATCCAAAGTGAGGAGAAGTGGGCAATTACAGGAATGAACGAATAGTTTCAATTATAGCTTTGGAACCTGCGCGAGGCCGCCAACCAAGTTGTTGCCGCGCCTTTTGACTATCCATAAACCAGTAACGCCTGATGTAGGGGATCATACCGGGTGTTAATCCATGGGACAACCCGATGGAGGATTCAAGAATGGCAATGATGCGTAAAAGCACTTGGGGGGGGGCCATTATTTTAACTGGGAGACCAGCAGTTTCACGGACAAGTCCAGCCATGGCTGCAAAAGTTATATTTTCTGCAGAAAGAATGTAGCGCTGGCCGGGATGCCCTCGTTCAAGAGCAGCAAGTATGCCGGTAGCGACATCTCCTGCGTGAACAACTCCCGTGCCCCCGCGAGTCGCCCAGGCAATGCGACCCTTTGTAAAACGAAGTAGGTTTGTCGCGGTGGTAAGGCGATGATCATCCGGTGCAAAAGTTTCGGCTGGATTGACGATTACCACAGGTAAGCCTTCTCGCAGAAAATCCTGACAAATGGTTTCCGCCTCCCGCTTTGCATGTGCGTAGGAAAACCCTTTCCGTGGTAATTCGAACGGGGAGGTTTCATCGAGAAGGCGTGGTTGAAGGGTACCATTAATCGCAGCGGCACTGCTTACGTAGAGAAATCGGCTTATTCCGCATTCCCTTGCAACTGAAAGTACGTTGCGAGTCCCTTCAACAATACCCTTTAATGTGATTGGATTATCAATATTTTTCCAATCGCCCATTGCGGCAAGGTGAATAACGTGACTCGCTCCACGCATTCCTTTAAGCAAAGAAGAGGAATCCATTATATCGCCTTCGGCAATTTGTACATCTGGAAGGCGAGAGGTATCGCTCCCTGGACGCACGAGGCAAGTTATGGTGAGTCCCCGTTGTAAAATTAAATTGACGACTTGACTTCCTATAAGACCCGTTGCTCCTGTGATAAAAATGTTTTCCATGTCGTGGAAATCACGCAGTTTTTGATGTTTATTTGTAAAGCGTCCACCTAATTCTGAATAATCATGAAAAGTTGATGAAAAACTGGAAATCCTTGTCTTTCGAGTTACACCCTGAATCCCTTCTAGGTTTATTTTACGCCATTGGTCCAGTAAAATGAACGGATTTTCCTTGCACGGCAACAAAGTAGGGATGATGTGTATTAGTATTCTCTCATGAACCCGATTCGACTACTGGGTATCCTTTTCATTCTGCATGCAATTGGCATAGCAGGATTTGTTGTATACAGGGATAACCAAGAGAGAATGGCAGAATCCAATCCGCCAACAACTGAGTTGATGCAAGGAAACCTCTCAGTCAGTACGGACCCGACAGGTGGGCGCACATCTCCCGGTGAGGTACTTAAGCGCTATGAGTTGTCCCGTATTTCAAGTCGAACCATCATGCTGGTGATTGCCGCGGGATTAGGTATAGTTGGAATCATTTGCACCGCGACTGTATCAGGACGGGAATAAATTGACCTGTCGTAGCTAGGAAAATAGGCACGGTCCATGCTTTGTAAGTTGTGTCCGAATGGAGGCGGGCATTATTACCCATCCCATGAGGGGTCATGGTTTAACAACTTTCTATCGCAAATGTACACCCTCTCACTTAACGATAAGGAATTCCTTGCATTGGCCGAACTGGTTGAGCAAGCCCTGCAAAACATGGTACCAAAATGGCAGGATGAAGATACGAAAAAATTAAGGGGCGGACAGTTGATAGCGACATGTGTGGAGCGTAGCACACCGGAGAACTTTCAGGAGGTGCGACAGATTGTTCGTTCCTATTCTCCCTATGCAGACTTTTCCTATAGCGATGCGGAGGAAAACCTAGCTTATGTCTACGATCTTGCCGGACTTTACAACAGCATCCTCTCGAATAGCGAGAAGGTTGTATAGAGACAAATATTTCGTTTTCTGAGTTCAGGAAACAATAATCCAGACAGGCACCCCGTCTCTGAATTTACCCTTAGGCCTCCAAGGCAGCTTGTGCGCCAGCCGCAGCAACTTTAAGACACTTCTGGATGTCCGCGATGGGATTCTTGGGATTTTCCTCATATTCGAGGGATAGAGCACCATCAGCCGGAAACTTGGCGTTGCGGAGAGCCTTAAAGACAGCTTTTACATCCATGTGTCCCTCGCCAAGAATGACCCCATGGGTTTTCTTCTTCATTTCCGCAAAATCCTTGAGATGGATTCCGTAAAGCCTTCCAGTAAGCCCTTCAATAGCGTCTTCAGGCTTGATACCAGATCGAATGTAGTGGCCCAAGTCGGCACAGAAACCAATACGGGGGTCGCGACCCTTAACGGCCTTGAGTCCATCTTCAAGCTTGTCATAGAGGGCTCCAGGACCGTGGTTATGAATGGCAATGCGCACATCATACTGGTCAACCAGTTTTTCCAGGCTATCAAAGGAATCGGCAGAAGGATTGGCACTGAGGTTGCGAATGCCGGCATGTTTGGCGAACTTGAAAAGTTGCTCGTTGCGCTCATGATTCTTTGAAAAGCCGTGGACGCCATGGGCACTGACAGTGATATCAAGGGCATCGAGTTTGGCCTTCATCTTCTTGATGGCCACAGCATTGGTCGTCGGTGGATAGTGGGTTCCGTAGGGTTCAACCCAGTGCAGTCCCAGTTCATTGATCTTCTTGAATGCCTCCTCTGCGCCAAACCCGCGAAGGGAATAGCTTTGGATGCCCATGGGAAACCCGCCATATTTCTTAAAGGATTTGGAACGGGCACCTGAAGCCGCGAGAAGTTGCGGAGTGTCGAACCAGGTGGCACCGGTTGCGGCAGCTGTAGCGAGTGCGGACTGAATGAAGGAGCGTCTGTTCATGGTCGATTTATGGTTACTGGTTGGGTCTTTAAAATAAAAGCCATGTTGTCGGGCTGATGGCAAGGGGTTGTCAAACCAAAGCTTTCTAAAAGCCATCGTCTTTGCCGTTGCCATCAGGCAGTCCATAAGCATTTGTCTGG
>JABJCN010000233.1 GCA_018668635.1 Opitutia bacterium | reverse complement strand
CCGGATGAATCTGCACCATCCGGAGATGGTGAAGCAGATAACGAAGTTGCTGCCACTTGGGGAGATACCGTTTCGGTTGAGGAAAATGCTGTGCCTCATTGGGACATCCCCTGGTTTTCAAGTCTGGTTGATTTCGAACGGGGAACCAAGGTTTCCGGTGCCGGTTTCCCTTTCTATGTAGGAGATATGTCCCGTCTTGTACGTGCCTTGATCAACTTTTTTTTACAGGAGGCAGAAAACAATGGCTACGAGGAAGTTTCTGCTCCGCTACTGGTGAACGCGGATAGTGCCCGAGCCACAGGACAACTTCCTGACAAGGAGGGGCAGATGTATTTCACTAACGAGGATCAACTTTATTTGATTCCTACTGCGGAAGTACCTGTTACGAACTTCATTCGCGATGAGATTCTTGATCTTCGCGATTTGCCCCTGAGACGTGTTGGTTATACTCCGTGTTTTCGCCGTGAGGCCGGTAGTTGGGGGAAGGATGTACGTGGTCTTAACCGACTTCATCAATTTGATAAGGTTGAATTAGTGCAGTGGGTGGAACCGGATAAGAGCATGGGCGCATTAGAGGAATTGCGCGGTCACGCTGAGGGATTGTTGCAGAAATTGGATTTGCCTTACCGGGCCTTGCGCATGTGCACTGGTGATATTGGGTTCCCGCATGCCAAGCAGTATGACTTGGAAGTTTGGTCGGGTGGCCAGAAGCGTTGGCTCGAAGTTTCAAGCTGCAGTTGTTTCACCGATTTTCAAGCGCGCCGTGCCTCCATTCGTTTTCGTGCGGAAGATGGCAAGGTATACCCTGTTCACACCTTGAATGGTTCGGCCTTAGCCATCCCTCGTGTCTTGGCCGCTCTGTTAGAGAACAACTACCAACCAGATGGTCGGGTTCTAATTCCTCCGGTTTTAAATCGATGGTTCGACAAGGAATTTATTGAAGGCTGAAGAATGAAACTTGGGGGGGCTAGATGAGGCAGTCTGCCGAAGGGTTGCTTGATCATTTTCCCCGAGGGGACTTTGAGTCCTCCGCAATGGGTTTTCTGGATATTAACTCTACTGAGCCATGGGCGGTTGCCTGCTCGGGAGGAGCAGACTCTGTTTTTTTACTGTGGCTGCTATGGGTCCTTTTCCCAAAAAAGAAAAATGAATTATGCGTGTTACATTTTAATCATGCTACACGTGGTGATGCTTCGGATAAAGACGAAGAATTTGTTCGTCAGCTTGCGAAAGGTTTGGGCCTCCTTTTTTACACGGGAAGGGGAGAAGTACTAACGGACGCAAGTGAAGCTAAACTGCGTAAGGCACGCCTTGAGTTTTTTCATGATAAAATGGATGAAATCAATTGCCGAATCCTATTACAGGGGCATCAACTGGACGATGTTGCTGAGACATTCCTGATGCGACTTTCTCGAGGTAGTGGCGCAGGTGGCCTCGCTGCACCGAGACCTGTCCAGATGATAGATGAAGGTAAGTTGGTGCATGTTCGTCCAATGTTGACACTTAGACGGGAGCGTATTCGGCAGGGTCTTCGAAAATGTGGACTGGATTGGAGAGAGGATTCCTCGAACTCAGAAAAGAATTTCTTTCGAAATAGAATTCGTGCCGATGTATTACCTGTTTTGCAGTCTGCCGCCCAACAGGATGTTCTTGGTGCAGTGGCAAGAAGTCGACGGCTTTTACATGAAGACGATACTGCCTTGGATGCATGGGCTTCGAAGTCTTATCTCGAATTGAAAGATTCTGTGGATCAAATCCAGTGGCCTAGAGATTTACCATTAGCTGTAACACGTCGTTTGTTGCATATTTGGTTTTCTAATTACGGGAAATCTGTGATGTTGAGTGCTGACGCAATCAATAATATTCTGGAAGCTGTTACTCAATGCAGAGAAACATCCTTTAGCTTGGATCAGGATAATCTTCTAAGTCTGCGACCTGACAGGAGTATCATCGAAATTATCCCAGCATATCAAAAGTCTCTTAAGTGGGCGGTTTCTACTCTCCCTTTTGGTGGAACATTATATCTCCCAACAGGTGAATACTTGCAGTGTCGTCGCGTGCGAGTCAGTGAATCATTGCTCGAGGCAGTTATCTCCGGCAAAAAGAAGCCTGCCTTTTTTGCCTTTATTGATCCTTTGCATTTGGGGGATAATATTAGTTTTCTTGTCCGAACCCGTCGACCTAAAGATCGTTACCAACCATTAGGAATGGATTCTCCTGTTAAACTGCAGAATCTCCTTGTGAACCACAAAGTTCCTGCTCGAATCCGTGATCATCTACCTGTTGTAACTCTTCCTGAAGGGGAAATTGTTTGGTGTCCAGGTTGCCCGGGGCCCGAAAATTACAGATTATCGACTGCTTCAAAATGGGCATTCGAATTGGAGTTTGTGCAAAAATGAAATTCTTTTCCTCATGAACTAAGTCTTGTCATCCTCATGACAGCCTGACATTGTTTTTATTTTGACGCCCCATTCCTTATTAGGAACCAATAACAACTATTTTGAACCTTTAGCCATCTAGGCTACCTCTACTTAGACAGACATGGAAGGACCCGATAAATCCAATAAATCTGGCAAACCGCCTGTTGGAGAACGTTTTCAACCGAAAGTTCTCCTCATTTGGTTCATGATATTCATGGGCATTGTTTGGCTTTGGACGATACAAGGAAACAGAGAAGGTGGTCGTATTACCTTGCCGATGGTTATTGTAACGGATGCCGCAAAGGCTGATGTTTTCAATGGGAATCAAAATGGCCGACTTGAAAGTGCTGGTGGTCGCGGCGAGGATTAGCATCAGGTTTCAGGATATATTAATCCCGAATATCTTGCAGAAAAAGATGTTAGTTTTCGACTTCCCAAGGATGAGGCTAATCCACGTGGGATTGCATTTCATGCTGAGGGCAAGCTTACAGATGAGAATTATGATCTTCTGCGTCAGTATTTTCAGGAAAAGCCGGCCAGTACTTGGATGATGACGCTTATTGTGAACCTGCTCCCTTTTATACTGATTGTCGGTCTCCTGTATTTTCTTTTTGTCCGCCAACTCAAGATGGCTGGTCGTGGTGCCTTAAGTTTCGGAAAAAGTAAGGCGCGCATGCTTACACGTGATAAAGATCGGGTTACTTTCAAAGATGTTGCTGGTTGTGAAGAAGCCAAGGAGGAGGTTCATGAAGTGGTCGACTTCCTTAAGGATCCTCAGAAATTCCAACGAATCGGAGCCCGCATTCCCAAGGGTATTCTTATGGTTGGCCCTCCGGGTACGGGTAAAACATTAATTGCCCGGGCTGTTGCGGGAGAAGCGGAGGTGCCCTTCTTCACCATAAGTGGATCAGATTTTGTCGAAATGTTTGTTGGTGTTGGCGCTGCTCGAGTACGTGATATGTTCGAGCAGGGACGTAAGAGTGCCCCTTGCCTCATTTTTATTGATGAAATTGATGCCGTGGGTCGTCAACGTGGAGCAGGCCTTGGCGGAGGGAATGATGAACGGGAACAAACATTAAATTCCCTACTTGTTGAAATGGACGGTTTTGAAGGCCACGAAGGTATCATTATTATTGCTGCTACCAATCGCCCGGATGTTCTTGATAAGGCTCTTTTGCGCCCCGGTCGGTTTGACCGTCAGGTAATCATTGACCTTCCTGACTTAAATGGTCGCGAGGAAATCTTGAAGATTCATGCGAAAAAAGTAAAACTGCATGATAGTGTGGATCTTCTTTTGGTTGCACGTAATTCTCCAGGGTTTTCAGGCGCTGATTTAGCCAATCTTCTCAATGAGTCTGCTTTGACTGCTGCCCGGCATAATAAAACAAAGATTCATCCGGAGGATATTGATGAGGCACGTGAGAAGATTTCTTTCGGTCGTGAGCGTCGCAAACTCATGGATGACGAGGACAAACGTATCACAGCTTATCATGAGGCCGGCCACGCAATTGTTCAAGCTGTCATTGATGATGGTTACCTGCCTGTACACAAGGTGACTATCATTCCTCGAGGACATAGCCTCGGCAGCACTATGTTTGCGCCAACCAAGGATATGCTTAGCTACGCCAAGAAGCGCATTCTCAACCAGATTTGTTGTGCCATGGGGGGCCGTATCGCCGAGGACCTCAAGATGGGTGACATTACAAGTGGTGCAAGTGGCGACATTAAAATGGCCACAAAACTGGCCCGAAGCATGGTTTGCGACTGGGGAATGAGTGCTCTTGGTCCTGTTGCATATGGGGACAATCAGGATCATGTTTTCCTAGGTAAGGAGATTGCCCGCGATCAGAATTATAGCGAAGAGACCGCCCTAAGGATTGACGCAGAGATTAGGGGCATTGTTGATGAACAATATAAACGTGCCACAAAAATTTTAACTGACAATGATGATGCCCTTGAGACTCTGGCTCAATCGTTGCTCGAATTCGAGACCCTCGAAGGTAAGCATGTTCAGGAAATTCTTGAAACTGGAAAGATTCAATCGGATGTGATACCCGTTGGACCTTTACAAAATAAAGAAGATATAAATGAGGAAGATGCCTCTGACCTTGAAGAGGATATTTCCAGCGAGGAAGAGGACTTGGGTCCGGGGCCATCACCTGCAGGTGCCCCAGCTTGATTGTGCCAAGCTAATTGCTTTTTAATTCAGACCTTCTTTGGTTAAACCAAGAGGGCCTTTAAGCAATTTCATATATATTATTCTGCAGGCTTGGTTTTTCGGAGTCCAACGACTGGGTCGCCTTCCTTCCACTGTCCCCGTTCCCGGAGCAATTCAACGCGTTCGAAACGTTTTAGGACACTTTTCTTTTGTCTGGAGGAGCTTCCCCCCGCCTTGAAACTTTTATGCTGTGACATGGTATTAAATTTCTAATTTCTTACTTACTTTTTACTGATTTAATTTTACTAATGCCTGAATTTTTGAGGCCCCAATTGAAATATTCTTCAAGATAATCGCAAGCCTTAATCGATATCCATTGAGGGATATCGTATGGATGGTTTTGCTTTATCCAGCACTTGATATCTGGTCCATTAATTTCAAGATACTTGATTTTTACTGGAAATTCCTTGGACCTTTCTTCTTTGTCTTCCCAGCTATAATAACTACATATTTCGCTTTCCACTTGCGCACAAAAAGCAAGTTTATTGGAAATCAGTTCAGATGCACAACGTTCGGCATCACTTCTGTTTTTAAAAGTAGACCAACCTATGCAAATGGAATGATTTTCTTGATGCTTTTTTTTCATAGGGTTCCAATGTTTTTCGAAAATTTCGAAATATTGTTGCGGAGAAGAAGAAATTCGTCCTAATGGCGGATTCTCAATTTCACAGTATTATCTAAATTAGAATAAAAGCCGAGTGAAGGAAGAACTTTTAAAAGATGCCTGCCGGGTAATCCCCGATCCCAATGTACTGATCAATATGGTCTCTCGCAGAGCCAAGCAATTAAGGCAGGGGCACAAGCCTCTGATTGAGTCCTTGGAGAAACTGGAACCCGAGGATATTGCCATGCGTGAGATTATTGAAGGTAAAATTGATTACCAGCTCTACGAGGAAGAAGAAAGCATCTGAATTTATCCTCCCTGTTGTTGGAGGAAGCAAGTTGCCTTGTTATAACGAGCGGTGTGTGCAAAGCCTAAAAACACATCGCGTAAAATTGAAATCCGAAGTAGTCGTGCCGGGCGAGACTACGATATCGGCGAAAAGTTTGAAGCTGGCATTGCCCTACAAGGCACCGAAGTGAAATCGATTCGCGCGGGCCATTGCCAAATTCGAGACGGTTTTATTCGTATTCTAGGCAATAGTGCTTTTCTGCATAATGTACATATTGACGAATATTCATTCGGCAATGAGAACAATCATCAAACCAGCCGCGTCCGCCGTCTCTTGCTGCATCGTAGGGAAATCGACAAACTACGAGGTGCACAGGATCTTGGAGGGAAATCGATAATTCCTCTGTGTATCTATGGCAAGGGGGGGTTAATTAAAATCCAGATCGCAATTTGTACCGGTAAGCGCAACTACGACAAGCGTCAGGATATCAAAAAAAGGGAACAGATGCGTGAGATCGAGAGAAGTTTAAAGAAAAGGATTTGAATATAAATTCTTAAGAACCGGAATCTATATGCCAATTATTTGCCTGTTCTTTTTTTTGTTATTTGCAATTCAATGCATACGAACTTCAAACTTCATATAATTCTTTTCCAACCAGAAATTCCTCAAAATACGGGTAACGTTGGGCGACTATGTGCCTACACTGGTAGTACTTTGCACCTAATACATCCGCTGGGTTTTGAGATTACCGATAGGCATTTGAAGCGCAGTGGCATGGATTACTGGAATCATCTGGATGTCTACCATCATGACGATTGGGAATGTTTTCTTTGTTCTCCCGATCGACCCCAGCGAATCTGGTTGTTCACAACACAGTCAGAACTTGATCACTGGGATGCCAACTTCGAATCCGGTGACGGCCTTCTTTTTGGTAATGAGGGAAATGGGGCACCTCCATGGTTGCATCAATGGGCAAAGGGATTTCGCCTTCGTATTCCTCCCTTTTCCCAAGGTCTTCGTTCACTGAATTTATCCACTAGCGTTGGGATTGCAACATATGAAGCAATCCGCACGATTAGCAACGGTGTGGAATGAGCCGACTCTTATGCAATGCATTAATCCGGTTTTATTCCTTCATTTTTTTTGGAAATTGATTTGAAGCTTACCCTGATTACCACATAAACCTCCTCGTCAATTTACATTTTTACCAATTTTTTATGTCCCAATTTCAATCAACGCCTCCGGCTTTGCACACAAAATGCGATTCCGGAAATGAATCGCCTTTTGGAGCTTAGGTCCTGCTTGCCGGACTACTGTAACACCGCATCCCGATTTCTACTTTGCTGAGCCATGGCTAATATTTTTTCCAGGAGTTCAAATTGGGCACCAATTAAGATTATTATTGGTATTTTCTTTCTCGCAACTGTTGTAACATCAGCAGTTACCTATTACGCCACACCCAAGTATCTTAGAGTTGGTTATCAACCGCAGCAACCTGTTCCCTTTGACCACTCATGGCATGCTGGCAAGGATGGACTTGGCTTAGACTGCCGATTTTGTCACAACAATGTGACCAAGTCAGAGCATTCTAACGTACCCCCCACCAGTACATGTATGAGTTGCCATTCAGTCATTAAGAGCAACTCACCCAAACTAGCACCTGTTCGTGAAAGCCTTCAATCTGGGGAACCAATTGAATGGGTCAAGGTTCATAAGACCCCTGATTACGTTTATTTTAATCATTCAGCTCACGTCAACCGTGGGGTAAGCTGCGTTGAATGTCACGGGCGGGTTGATGAGATGCAGACGGTAAGGCATGACAAGTCACATAGTATGGCTTTTTGTTTGGACTGCCATCGTAATCCCCAAGACCATGTTCGCCCAATAGAGCATGTATTTGATCTAGGTTGGCAACCTGCCTCTGGCAGTGCAACCCCCAAGGAACAAAAACAGGCTCAACGTGAACTTGGAGCAGAACTCGTTGCCGACTGGAAAATTCAGCCACCCAAAAGCTGTTTTGGATGCCACAGATGAAACGAAAATCATACCATACTAAGCCTACTACTGAGGCGGAATTTAAAGGGCCAAATTACTGGCGTAGCCTTGATGAATTGCAAGGCGCTCCTGAGTTCCAGGAATGGGTTGATCAGGAGTTTGCAGAAGGTGCCTCCGATCTAAGTGCCCCAGATCGTCGCAACTTCCTTAAGATCATGGCTGCATCCTTTGGTCTTGCAGGCGTTGGTATGACAGGGTGTCGCATGCCTGAGCGTAGGATTTATCCCTACTCCAAGCAACCTGAATATATTATTCCCGGTGTTGCCACCTACTACAGTACATCAATGCCTTTTGGTCGGGAGAACATTCCGCTCGTTGTTGAGACCCATCAAGCCCGTCCGACCAAGGTGGAAGGCAATCCCAGCTACACCTTGAATGGAGGGGGAACCAATCTTTTTGCACAGGTGAGCATTTTGGATCTTTATGATCCTGATCGTGCCCGTAAGCATCATGATTCGAAAGGTAATTTTTTATCATCCAAGGATGTTGAAGCTATACTTGCGGAGAAGGCTTCTAACTTTAAGGATACTGGAGGCAGTGGGTTGGCTGTTCTTGCTGAACCTTCAAGCTCTCCTACACGAGCACGTCTTGTTAAAGCATTTAAGGCTGCATTCCCCAAGGCTATCTGGGCTGAATATGAAGCCGTTGATTTTTCAAACTCATCAAAGTCCGCGTCCAAGCTTCTTCAGCAACCTTCAAGGCCGGTTTTGAGATTAGAAAAAGCTAAGCGAATTTTATCGTTTGATTCAGACTTTTCCGGCTTTGATGTTCATGGAACTGCAAATGCCCGGGCGTTTGCATCCGGCAGAAGAATTAAATCTGCCAAGGAAGCGACTAAAATGAGTCGTCTTTATGCGGTTGAGTCGAATCTCTCTTTGACCGGTGCTAATGCGGACCATAGACTTCGATTGGCATCAACAAACATCCCTGCTTTTGTAAATTTAGTAGCCAGTCATATACTAGTTGATATTAAAGCACCGGATGGGTTTTCTAAAGAACAACAGAAATGGGCTGAAAAGTGTGCTGATGATCTTAAATCCAAGAAGAAACAATCACTAATCGTTGCTGGATCTAATTTATCTGTGGAGGTTCATTCAATCGTTTATGCGATGAATGAAAAGCTTGGAGCAAATAGTAGCACTGTGGACTATGTAGCAGCCACCGAAGTTTCTGAATCAGAATCTATCCAATCACTTGCAAGCAAGCTCAATAAACAATCGATTGAGACTCTTTTTATTCTTGGGGGCAATCCTATATACAATGCACCGGGTTCGGCTCAATGGTCCATCGCTCAATCCAAGGCAAAAGAGATAATTCGCCTGGGTTATGCTGAAGATGAAACCTCCAGTTCAAAAGGTAAAAAACCAACATTTATTGTTCAATCACACTACTTGGAGAGCTGGGGCGATGGTCGTACATGGGATGGAACTTATGTTCCTGTGCAACCCATGCTGGAGCCACTTTTTCAAGGGTTTTCCGACATTGAGGTATTGGCACATCTCACCAGTGATCCAAAGACCAACGGTAATGACTTGGTGAAATCCACCTTTGCCAAACTTACCGGTAACTCTTCATCGCGTGCTTTCAGCAAATGGTTGTCCGAAGGTGTTCTCAGTAAATCCGAGTATAAGCAAATTTCAGGATCCACTGGCGATAGCCCTTCAAACAAAGATTTTAGTCCCAGGGTCACAACCTTATCCATAGAAAATTTAGAATTAAGATTCGTGCCCAGCTCTCATACTTGGGACGGACGTTATGCCAATAACGGTTGGGCTCAGGAATGTCCTCATCCCATTACCAAGGTAACATGGGATAATCCTATATTGATAAGCGCCAAACTTGCCGAAGAGCTCGAAGATGTAATCCCAGAAGCTTGGCGTATGAGTGACAAGGTTTTTGGTCAGTCTCTAAATCAATTGGTACGACGCACTAATGAATTCAATCGAGGTAGGGAAATTGCACCTATTGCAGAAATAACTGTAGATGGCCAAACCATCAAAGGCCCTCTTCATGTTCAGCCTGGCATTGCCGACTACACACTGATACTTCCTTTAGGGCATGGTCGCACAAAAGCCGGACGTGTGGGAGAGGGGACAGGTCATGATTTTAACCCGATTCGGAGATCATCTGATTCTTCTGCTATTTCTGGAGCTACTATACGTCTAACCGGGGACACTTACAAATTAGCCAATACTCAAGAGCATTGGTCCATGGAGGGACGTGCCATTGTCCGTGAGGCAACCGCCGAAGAATATTCTAAACATCCAGAATTTACTTCTACTTTAGGGATGGAAAGTCATTCGCCAAAACTCTATCCTAAAATTAAGGATGTGAACACAGGCAAATGGAGGGAAATGACCGAGGCTGAGAAAGTTAAACACGTCCCCCGTGGTAACTCTGCTTATCATCCACCTAATTTTACTGAGATTGAAAAGAAAAGTGAGCGTCTTGAACTTCTAATTCCCGGACGAACATCCAGAGATGGCCTCTTCGATGATGATCCAGACAATGATGAAGTTACACAGACCTATCATCAGCAATGGGGCATGGTTGTTGATTTTAACACTTGTATTGGCTGTAACGCCTGCGTAGTCGCCTGTCAGAGTGAAAACAACATTCCTGTTGTGGGCAAGGATCAGGTTCTTCGTGGACGGGAAATGCATTGGATGAGAATTGACCGATATTTTTCCAACAATGCTTACCGAGAAGATGGGAAACCTGATAAGATGGAGATCCCAGATGATGTACAGGTAAGCTTTCATAGCATGATGTGCCAACAGTGCGATAAGGCTCCCTGTGAGTCTGTTTGCCCAGTTAATGCAACCGTCCAGGATGAACAGGGCTTGAACACAATGGCTTACAATAGATGTATTGGCACACGTTACTGTGCCAACAACTGCCCATATAAAGTTCGCCGCTTCAATTTTCTTGATTACAATAAACGTCAGGAAGGTCATTTTTATGAAGGCCCTCTGGGACCTTCTGGCGTCAACGAATTGCACCAAATGCAAAAAAACCCTGACGTTAGCGTTCGTATGCGCGGAGTCATGGAGAAATGCACTTTCTGTGTGCAGCGAATTCAAGAAGCCAAGATAAACCATAAAGCCAAGAACAAGGGGTCTGGTGATGTACTTGTTCCTGATGGAACTATTCAGACAGCCTGCCAACAGTCCTGTCCAACAGATGCTATCACTTTTGGTGACATACTTGATGAGAAATCTAAGGTTTCTGAGCTCAAAAGTAGCGATAGAAATTATGCTGTATTGGGTTACCTGGATACTCGACCACGTACCAGTTATCTTTCAAAAATACGTAATCCCAACCCGGAGATGCCCAATGCATACTTGCAACCTTTCACAAGGAAAGAGTATGAGTCACGCAATGGTCATGGGGGCGAACATGGCAACAATGAGGATTCCCATGGTGCTTCACACGATGAAGATTCCATACACAAGAATTAATTTCACTCTTATAACAAACCCACAATCATGTCAGTAACGACAGAAGACGCTTCAATCAAGCCCGATCCCCTGATCATGGCAAAGGTGAAGCCTGCCCCGATTGATCGACCTCCTCTTGTCGAGAATAACAGGGACTATGCTTGGATTACCGATAAAATTTGTCGGATAGTCGAGGAGAAGACACCGACATGGTGGTGGGTATGTTTTGGCGTCGCGTCGATGACTGCCAGTTTTACGGTGATGGGCCTTATTTACCTTGTTTCAACCGGTGTCGGTGTATGGGGGTTGGCAAACCCTGTCAATTGGGGTTGGGCCATTGTTAATTTTGTTTTTTGGATCGGTATTGGCCATGCAGGTACTCTTATTTCAGCAATTCTATGCCTGCTAAAGCAAAAATGGCGAACTTCCATTAATCGTGCTGCTGAGGCCATGACTGTTTTTGCTGTAGTTTGTGCGGCTATTTTCCCTGTTTTTCATGTCGGTCGTATTTGGTTTGCGTGGTTTCTTTTTCCAATTCCCAACTCAAATTGGATTTGGCCGCAATTTCGCAGCCCTCTTGAATGGGATGTCTTTGCGGTTTCCACATACGGCACGGTCTCGGTGTTGTTCTGGTATATGGGTATGATTCCTGATCTTGCTACCATTCGCGACAGGGCAACGACCAAATTCAGAAGACTTTTTTATGGTGTTTTCGCAATGGGTTGGCGAAATGCAACGAACCATTGGCGTAACTATGAGTTAGCTTATCTCTTACTTGCGGGTCTTTCAACTCCACTGGTTCTCTCGGTACATACAATCGTTTCATTTGATTTCGCCGCTGCTCAACTACCCGGTTGGCACACAACCATATTCCCTCCCTACTTCGTCGCAGGAGCCATTTTTTCCGGGTTTGGCATGGTACTTACCCTGATGTTACCTTTGCGAGCAATCTACGGTCTACACGACATCATTACCCAGCGTCACATTGATAATATGTGTAAAATTACGTTGGCAACAGGTACGATGGTTGGATACGCCTACTCGATGGAGTTCTTCATTGCATGGTATGGCGCGAATTCCTTTGAGTCATTTGCCTTTGTCAATCGTGCTTTTGGGCAATACTGGTGGGCTTATCTAACGATGGTCTCTTGTAATGTTATCAGTCCACAACTTTTTTGGTTTCGAAAAATTAGAGAAAATCCTGCCGCAGTATGGATTATATCAATCTTTGTAAACGTTGGTATGTGGTTTGAGCGTTTCGTCATTGCATGTACTTCTCTTGCAAATGATTTTATACCTTCGAGTTGGGGGTATTACTCGCCAAGTATAATCGATATTCTGACTTATTTCGGAACCTTTGGTGTATTTTCAGTTCTTTTCCTTCTTTTTGTACGTTTCCTTCCCATGATGCCCATGGCCGAGATTAAAATGGTACTTCCTGAAGCGGATCCTCATCATGGTGACAACGATCACCACTGACACATTTTTGAACCTACCAACAAATTTCTAACAAGCAATGAACTTTAATGATTATGGCCTTATGGCTACCTTCAGTTCTGCCAAGGACATATATCATGCTTGTTTGAAGGTTCGTGAGGCGGGTTATACAAAATGGGAAAGCTTTACGCCTTTTCCAGTTCATGGACTGGACAAGGCGATGGGCATGTCTCGTTCCAAAGTCCCTCGTTTTACGCTCGCCGGTGGTCTAACAGGTTTCACCATGGCTACACTTATGGTATGGTTTATGAATGCCTATGACTACCCACTAAATGTCGGTGGCAAACCTTTCTTTACCTATATTTTTCCGTTTCCTGTCATGTATGAAATGAACATCCTTCTTGCTGCTTTTGGTACGCTTTTTGGTATGTTCTTTCTAAACCGCCTTCCCAGACACCATCACCCCCTGTTTGAAAATAAAAGCTTCCTTAAATGTTCGGATGACCGACTGACCATAGTAATAGAAGTTATTGATCCGAATTACGACGAAGAAGAGACTCGTAAGTTTCTTGAGAACCTGGGGGCAACGGATGTGGAGGTTGTTCAAGAAGACAATTAGTTGAGAGATGCGATACTTTATAATTACAGTTAGCATGTTATTAGCTGCGAGTATTTCCTTTCTCGGAAATAGGAGTGACAATTTCACACGCCCAGCATGGCAGGTTTTTCCTGATATGGATGATCAGGATAAATACCTGCCCCAACGAACCAGCTCTTTTTTTGATGATGGACGTGCTGACCGTCCTGTCCCTAATGGTGCAGTTCACCGCGGGAATGAACTTGATATAAAGAACGTCTTCGCGAGTCAATTTTCAGCTGAACAATTCGGGGATGATACCAAGTCAATAGCTTTGAATACTGGATTAAAAACGGATGGCGATCCTTACGAAGGTTTTCCCATCGATGTTAACGAAGAAAACCTCACCCTGGGACAAGATAAATATACTTTGTACTGCGCCGTTTGTCACGGTGTTTCAGGTGATGGCAATGGACCGACCAAAGCCTTCAATTTGGTAGCGGCCAGTTTTTTTGATACTGCACGTGCCTATAGTGCGCCCGGTAAACCTGAGGGAGGAATTTTTAAAGTCCTAACTGAAGGTGTCGGTGGTGGCGCAACGGGTATGGCGGCTTTCAACGACAGGCTTTCACCAAAGGAGAGATGGGCGGTCATCCTTTACATCCGTGCTCTTCAAAAAACTCGTGTTCCCGCAGCTAATTTATCCAGTTTGCCATCTGACTTGGCTAACACTTTGACCAACTTGAAACCAGAACCTTCAATCCAAAACTGACCTCACGATTTATGAGCGAAACAGCATCAGGAACAGGTGGAAATAACAAACTATTTTCCTATGCATTGATCATCGGTCTGGCCGGAGTCGCTATAGGACTTTTTGGTGTTTGGAATGACTTCAGTGAAGGGAGTTCCAGAAATTTATTTAGCTGGATTATTGGTTTGGCGTTCTGGATGTCTGTAGCAATAGGCATGTTGTTCATGATCTTGCTTTTTCACATTTTTAAGGCTACATGGCCTATAGTCATTCGTCGTCAACTTGAGCATTGCATGACAGCATTTCCTGTTCTGGCACTGCTGTTCTTGCCCCTTATTTTCATTGCTAATTCAGATGAAGATATGCCACAAGTGCATTCCCACCCCTCGAGTGAGATCCGTAACGATATTCCAACAGGAAAAGATGGATCCCATGGTGCTACTGCAGACGCTGGTGTAAAGGGCGATGCTCATCATTTAGATGATGGACACGGACCGATTACAAAAAAGAGAGGTCTTCTTTGGAAGTGGTTGGCTTTGGACGGTGAACCACATCATGATGTTCTACTCGAAAAAAAGGAAGCTTATCTCAACAGGGATATGTTCACCCTCCGGTTTGTAATTTATTTTATGGTTTTCTGTGGATTGGGGCTCTTCTTTCGCCATGCATCCTTTTCGCAAGACAAGGATGGTGATGCAAAATGGACTCACATTTCGATCAAAATGGCATGTGTGGGTATTATCGCCATGGCACTGAGTACAACCTTTGCGGCCATTGACTGGTTCAAGGCTATTGAGCACCACTGGTTCTCAACAATGTATGGTGTTTGGTATTTTGCGGCATCCATGAGGGCCGCTTTGGCGATGACAGTTATCATATGCTTTTTCCTTGCTACCCGTGGCAATCTAAAAGGCCTTCATAATCAGGCCCACCGTTATGATTTGGGAGTTCTTATGTTCGCCTTTACCATCTTTTGGGCCTACATATCACTTTCCCAGTTTTTCCTTATCTACAATGCCGATATTCCAGAAGAAACATTTTGGTATAATATTCGTCAATTTGACCCATACAATCCTGATGTGAAGAATTCTTGGTATCCAATCGGGATGTGCCTGATATTTTGTAACTTTCTTTTTCCTTTTTTCTATCTTCTTTTTTACCGTAGCAAGATTGTTGCAAAACGCGCACTGTTCATTGCGTGTTGGATTCTCTTTTGGCAACTAGCTGATATTTATTATAACGTCCTGCCTGGAATTGATCCTAATACCGTAGCTGTCGAAGGCGCTTTCGATTATACTGTCCGACAATTCAGTTTTACCTCCTTTGACTTTGCTTCTCTTGTCGGCATCGGGGGGCTTTGTGCTGCTGCATTTTTCTGGAGCCGTGGCAGATCTGAACCAATTCCTATCTGCGATCCTCGAATTCTTGAGTGCATAAACCATCATGAGTAACAGTCTTCCAAAAGATTCAATTGGCGAGCACGAGGGTTGGCTAAACAACCCCCTTATTTCATTCTTTGTTGGAATTATACTTCTTTGTGTCTTTTCGATTCTCGGTAACACCTTCCACATAACGGCAAGAGGTAAATCTTCTTCGGAGTTGGACCGGGCTGCTCGTTTTGTAACCATTAAGGAATGGCGTAGCAACAACATGCACATCGATATTGAATCCCATTCAATTCTCCAGTTGGACAAACAAGGGAAGCCTGCTGTATATCAAATTCCAATTAATGAGGCAAAGCAGCTCCTTATACAGCAACATAAACCATCTTCCCAATAAACGGCCTTTCATCTTTTATGACCACCACTCAACAGAATCCAGCATTCGAAAGCACTGAGGTTGGCAGGATCGATGCATCACTGCGTACTCCTGGCCTTCTTTTTTGCATTTCCGGTGCATTCTGGCTGGTCTTTTCATCCTTATTTGCCCTTTTATATGCCGCCAAACTTGTGGCGCCTGGTTTGCTTAGCACAGTGCCATTTCTCACTTTTGGGACAGTTAAGTCAGTCTCGCTCAATGCACTGACTCATGGTTGGGCAACCAATGCTGCTTTTGCCCTTATTCTCTGGATCATGTCCCGACTTTCAGAACGGGCTCCAGACTTTGACATTCGCCGTTATTTGGTCGTTCCTGCCGGGGTTGTTTACAACATTTTTGTAACCTTGGGTATCTTATCCATTTTCTGGGGAGAGGGGCGACCCTACTACCTATTGGAAATACCAGGTAATATTTCTGGCGCTTTGGGTCTATCCTTTATATTTATTTCTGTTTGGACAATTTTGGATTATTGTCGTCGTAAGCGTCGATCTGCCTTTATTTCTCAGCATTTTATCCTCGGAGCTGTTTTTTGGTTGGCGTGGACTTTTAGTATCGTCCAGTTGGTAATTGGACCGGATTCTGTCCCCGGCGTTGTTCAAGCTGTTGCTGCCAGTTGGTTTGCTCATGCATATATATGGTTGTGGTTAACTCCTGTCGCACTTGCTGTTGCCTATTTCCTTCTTCCAAAGCTACTTGGGTTGCCAATTAGAAACTACTATCTTTCCTTCTTCGGATTTTGGTGCCTTGCTTTTTTTGCTCCATGGGGTGGAACAGCTGAACTTGTTGGTGGTCCCGTTCCTGTATGGATTCAGGTTGTTGGTTACGTTTCGGGATTCCTCATGATTATTCCTATCACGAGTATATCCATAAACCTTATTCATACAGCCCTGCAACCATCTGTACTCAAAACTAATGATGGCAAGAATGCTGACATTCAATTCAGTAGATTTTTCGTCCTTTGGAACAGTCCAACGGGCCGTTTTATCGGGACCGGTGTTATAATATTCCCAATATTTGGCCTACTGGCGGCAATGGATGCATTGCCTGGTTCCCGCGAGTCGCTACAATTCACCTATTGGCAGGAAGCCATTTCATTACTTGGGATTCATGGATTTTTCTCAATGATTCTCTTTGGTGGTATTTATTTTATGCTTCCCCGATTGCTTGGACGAGAGTGGCCATCTTCGAATTTAATGACAAATCACTTTAATTTTTCAGTGATAGGTTTTGTTACAATTGTAGTCTGTTATCTTTGGGCAGGAAGTTCGCAAGCCTCTGCAATATCTGATATACATCTGAATTCACTGGCGGTCGTTAAGGCAAGTTCACTTGCATTGATATGTTCCCTCGCTGGATTTTTATTTCTTCTACTCGGTCATGTTTGCTTCCTTATCAATTTGGTTCGCATCACTTGCGAATGCCAATCCAAATCAAACAATATACAACAAGGTCCTGCATTACTAAATCAATCTGCTGAAGAAAGGATAGAAGCCTAATGATCAGCCGATTCCCAATCTTTCTACTGGTCCTTTTCAGTACATCTGTTTTTCCGTGGTTGTTACTTATCTTCAAAAGTGAACAACAACTTATCAATCTGCAGCCAGTTTCCCTTGAGCAAGAGGATCATATCTATGTACGTGCTACTGGTGCAATCTTTGAGAGTTCTGACGACTACATAGCTCACATAACAGAGATTGGTGGTTCAGAATCCCAAGCAAAAGCTGATATTGCAAATGCAGTAAAGGAGTGGGAAGTAAAGACCAATACTCGTGGGAAGGCGAAACAACCTCTTGTTATTCGTAAGGGCAATGTTGCCAACGAGCCGCTTTACCCACATTTTAAGGGTGGTGCTGCTCTTGCAGGAAAACGCGTTTATCAGTCACAGGGATGCTTCCACTGCCATACCCAACAAGTACGTCAGAAGGATTTCGGCGTTGATATTGCCCGTGGATGGGGAAAACGTCGCAGTGTTGCTCGCGATTACATTTATGATGATCCTGTCCTTCTTGGTCGAACCCGTATTGGGCCCGACTTGGCGAATGTTGGAATGCGTATCGATTCCACCTCGCTCTTAAAGCATATTTATCACCCACCTCATGGTTCGAATATGCCGTCTTACTCGCATCTTTTTAAAACGCAGGAAATCCGTGGCAACGGTTCAGCACAAGCACTACAATTTGATAAAGATGAATTAGGATCTCCAAAACCAGGTTGGGAAGTTGTTCCCAAGGCATCTGCCTTAGATCTTGTCGCCTATCTTTCCACCTTAAAGCAGGATTATGAACTCCCTGAAGCAAAAAACTATCCTGCTGTTGAACCACATCATGCTGATGATCATGCAAAAGATGATGGCAACAGTAAGACACCGGCTGTAGACCCAAAATTATTTGCCATGGGCAAGAAAGTTTATAATCGAAAACCGGGTTGCGTTCAGTGTCATCATACCAATGGGTTGGGATTACCAGGATTAACTCCCCCTGTAGCTTACCCACCTTTAGCTGGATCTGATTGGGTTAATAAATCTGATGATGCATTGGTTCGAGTCATTCTCAATGGCCTTGTTGGAGCAATTAAAGTCAATGGAGATGAATATGATTTTCCTGGTGGCATGCTCACATCAGTATATTCAACTCCAAAGAAATTAACTGATCTAGAGATTGCTGCTGTAATCACCTACATCAGAAATGAATGGGGTAATAAAGGTCCTGCAGTTACCGAAGAAACTGTTAAGCGTATTCGAGCTGAAGTTGGCGAACGTACCACTCAATGGACGTCCGATGAACTTGGTGATTATCTCAAGTAATAAGCCATGAGCGACGAGGAAAATTTAAATACTCACAAGCCAACATGTGGTACAGGAGAACCATCTTTGCATGATGATGAGATTCTCGACCTTCATGCTCGACTATTGCGCGAGAAGAAAAAGCCAATACTGGCATTTCATCTGGTTCCACTTATCCTTGTTTTTCTTGTTGGAACTGTAATTTTCTGGGCCGGATTGGTTATTTCTCTTCAGACGGGATTCTGGAGTGTAAATGTATACGATATTCATTGGGAAAAAAGTAATGCCCTTGCTGAACATACAAAAGAAGCTGGGGTCACTAATTCTGGACCTTCTGCCGCCTTTAAAAAAGGCAAGAAACTATTCAATACGCCAGGTTCATGTGTGACTTGTCATCAAGCAAATGGACTGGGTCTTAAGACGAATCACTGGCCTCCGTTAGATGGTTCTGAGTGGGTCACCGGTTCTCCTCAAGTACTGACACGAATTGTTCTAAATGGCGTGCAGGGACCAATTGAAGTTAAGGGTGAAAAGTATGGTTTAGCCCCGATGGTTCCCTTAATCTGGAAAGATTGGAGTGACTCTGATATTGCTGCAGTTTTGACTTATGTGCGAAATGCTTGGAGCAATGAAGCAACTGAGGTTGATGTTGCAACTGTTTCAAAGATTCGCTCCGAAACAGGGGATCGTGGCCCTTGGACAGTTGAGGAATTGAAAGAATTCCAATAGGGAACTAATACAATAATACTATTCTTCTCTTCGTCTTTGTACCCAGTTTACTATTTTTTCAGGGCAGTTCTCAAAAGCCCACGCTACCCTAAGGAATTCTGCTGGGTGTATATTGTGGGTTTTGAAAAAATTTCTATCTCCACCACAGCAGTACATAATATCTGAGGATAATTCCCCACGAAGTTTGCCAATCGCTTTCGGTATTAAACGGGGTAGCCATGCAATGCCTTCTACCTCATCTGTTTTGGGTGGTAGATCATTGATATCTATTTGGATATTTGATGTGCTTCCATTCTGCTTTTCCTGAAAGTAATTACGACGTACTTCACAGATTGCAGCAAAAGTGTTCCATGCTGGTTCTCCCTCGAGAACGAAATCTTCGACATAGTCGAAGATATCCATATCATTTAAACCTAGGTTTGTAAGGAAATCCTGATCGTATTCCGTGACTATGGATTTCGGGGAAGTATTACCTTTGCGGTATCCTTCTACGGCGCCTTTCCATAGTAGTTCCAGTTTTTCAAGATAGTTGTAGTGCAGCATTATTATTCAGTGTGGTGACTGAAGCTTCCTGATGCAAATATGAAACAACTTCCTGATAGGAACAACCGATTTAACATCCTTTGTTGATTAACTTAAAAGTTAAACTTCCTTCTCCGTTTCTTTTTTACTTTTTATCCTTGGAGGCCAATGAAAAGTTTATCTGTTTCAGGAATCTATCCACGGAATCGATCACCACGTTGATTTCTCCTCCTGATAGTAACGTTTGCCCACCTAAACTTATTGATGTTCCTGCATTTTCACTGTTCCATGAACGCCCATGCCCGCGCCCCGTTCCAATCAGCATTCCGTAAGCGCCTGAATCCTTAAGTTCCACGAATACACCACCACGCCCAATATCCATGATCACTGCGATGAATACTGTCTTGGGTTTTTTCTTTAATTCGCGTTCAAAGAATTCCAATAGCTTGATACGAACCGATTCCCGCTCAGCGTTTATACTGTTTCTTTCTGTAAGACTTAGATGTTGAGACACCTCTTCAAGACGACCCTTGCGGAGGTGTTGAGGCTCAGCTTTTCCGGATTGTTGCTTTTTCCGAGCTATGAAATTACCTAGAATGCGATGAACGATGAGGTCGGAATACCTCCGGATTGGAGAGGTGAAATGTGTGTAGTCGCCTTTATTCAGTCCATAGTGCCCATCTGCTGAAGCCCGGTAACAGGCTTTGGGCAGACTTCGCAGGAATTCAATATGCAACATGTGAGACTGCGGATGTTTCTTTATTGCGGCCAGTGCCCTAGTCACTTCTATTCGGTTGGTGAGATCCCCTGCCTTGATGCCCCATTGACCTAGCAGTTTTCGATAATCATTTAACTTCTCCTCGTCGGGATTGTCATGTGTGCGAAATATACCGGGAATACTCTTGGTTCGTAGAAGCTTGGCTATCTCTTCGTTGGCCAGCAGCATAAACTCCTCGATCAACTGGTGACTTTCGTCATTTTGAATCTTCTCTATCCGGTCAGCCCATCCATCCTTGTCGACAAGGATTTTGGTTTCAGGCATATCAAGGTCCAAGCTTCCTTTGGTCATTCGTTCCTGCCGGAGTGAAGAAGCTATCCTCCAGAGCGTCCGCAGTACTTTCTGCAGTTCATGAATTTCCTTGTCAGGCAGGGAACCCAGATCCTTGCCAGGATGTCCTGTCTGGTGTGCTGCTGGAGCGGGAATATTTCTAATCGCATTTATATCCTCTTTTTCCAAAAGGGTAATCGCCTGTTTGTACGTTAATCGTTTACGACTGCAGATTACAGAGTTTTCAAACTGTGTTTTAATTAGTTTTTCTTTGTCAAAGGTCAGAAATGCGGTTTTTACCAACCGGTCCTGCCCCTCGACCAAGCTACAAATACCACTTGAAAGAGGGTGGGGGAGCATTGGAATTACCGTTCCGACTAGATAGGTAGAATTACCTCGTTTTTTTGCCTCTATATCGAGTTGTGAATCGGGTTTTACGTAGTGTGAGACATCCGCGATGTGCACGCCAATGCGAAATTTATTCTCACCAATTTTTTCAACGCTGAGGGCATCGTCAAAATCTTTGGCATCATCCGGGTCAATCGTTACCGTAAATATTTTTCGGGCATCAAACCGCTCATTAGTTTCGCTCTCAAGTACTCTTTTGTGAATACTTCCTGTCTCTTTTTCAACCGCTTTAGGGAAATCAGGATCGAGATCAAATTCCCGGAGAATGGCTCGATATTCAGCTATTGGTGTATGTGTTTTCCCGAGTACTTCTATTATGGAACCTCGTGGCGGTTTTTTGGCATCTTTCCATTCTTTGATTTGAATGACTACCTTATCCTTCATTTTTGGTCTGGGTGTCATGCCATGAACTTCAGCCCTTGCGATACTAAACTTTTGAGTAATTCTTGGTTCGTCAGGCATAACGAAATAGTTGGCCCCATCCCAAAACAATGTTCCAACCAAACTATCTCTTGAGCGTTTAAGCACTGCATCCACCCGAGCTTTTACATCGGGTTTGTCATGGCGATTGGATTTCGATTTGTGTCTTGACCCTTGCCGTATCGACAACCGTGCCTGCACTTCATCCATGTGCAGTGCAGTCCCTGTATCTCTGGAATGTATGCGATATGTTTCCGGGTCAGACCCGCCAGTCACAAGGGTGGCGGCGCCAGAGCGTCGGAAGTGAAGAACGCCCTTTACATCATACGTTTTACGGTCCTTGGCAGGTTTGCGCCTTTTTTTCATGCATTAAAAAAAGGAAGCCAGGCTAAACCTGGCTTTCCTGAAAAGAATTATAACTTTAAATATTATTTTAATTTCCTCGCTCACCGGAGAAATCGTCTTCTCCATCATGGCCAAGAGCCGCACCGTAAACTACCTCCTTCAAAATCAGAGTCTCACTAGTCTTGTCATCTTTTTCACTGAAATCATCCTTCTTGATCCGTTTATAAAATCTTACGGAATTATCAAGGAAGCCAATATGTCCGCCAGAAGTTTTTAATGGACCTTTATTACTCCACTTTCCATCTTCCTTGAGACCCGCGGTATAACCAACTGGTGGATTAGGGAGGTGGTCCGGTTCACGAAGGCCTGCGAAAAAGTTGAAGCAGAGTATGGATTCCTTGAAGTCAGTATCTACAGTTGGCTCATCATCATCTGAATCGGGATCGATGATATTTTTGGCATCTTTTGATTTATTGATTGCTTTAGCGATACTATCCTTGTCCAGCATGTATAGCTTGGGGGTATCCATACTTTGGCTATCCGCAGCCAGGACCGCTGCCCAGTCATGATTGGTTCCACTGGAGTAACTGACTTCTTCTCCGTCATCTTCGACCATCTCTTCCCCTTCAATATCTTCATTGATGGCTTCTCCGTAAATATTGTATGCACGTAGAATTTCACGAAGGTTATTTAACGAAATTGTCTTTGTGGCCATAATATCCATCTGAGCTTTCCCCTGGAAGGCCAGCATGGCAAGAATACCAATGATTGTGATTACCACGAGAAGTTCGATAAGGGTGAAGCCCCTGCTTTTGTTATTACTAGTTTTCATTATTTTTTTAGTAGGTAAGGGAATGATTGGGGTTTTCAGCATATCGTAAAAGCTAGCTTATCGTGTCTTCTACGTCAAGAAGGAGTTGCCTGAAATTGATTAGTATGGGAGCGGGAAGTTCTTGCATATCCCGGTGATGGTTACCTTGGAATTGGAGATCACTGTATCATCTTCTGGCGCATCAAGAATATCACAGATTGCATGGGCGATTTTGTCCATTTCTGGTTCTTGCATACCTCGTGTTGTAACTGCAGGAGTGCCAATGCGGAGTCCGCTGGTCTGGAAGGGACTTCTTGTCTCTCCGGGTACAGTGTTACGATTGGTTGTTATATGGGCGTTCTCAAGGGCGAACTGCGCCTGTTTGCCTGTTAAATCTGCATGACTTGGCCGTAGGTCTATGAGTACAAGATGGTTATCTGTTCCATCACTGGTTAGCTTGAGACCTCTTTGTATGAATACCTTGGCTAATGCTTTTGTGTTATTGATAATTTGCTGTGAGTATTTCTTAAACTCGACCTTTGACGCTTCACGGAAGCAGATTGCCTTGGCCGCTATGACATGCATGAGAGGTCCTCCTTGTGCCCCAGGGAAGACTGCAGAGTTTACTCCTTTTGCAAATTGCTCCCGGCACAGTATGAGTCCGCCTCGGGGGCCACGAAGTGTTTTATGGGTTGTTGTGGTTACAAAGTCAGCATGGGGAACCGGGGATGGATGGATTCCCGCGGCTACAAGCCCTGCAATATGGGCAATATCTGCGAGAAGAAGTGCTCCGCAATCTCTGGCGATTTGCCCCATCCGTTGAAAGTCGATGGTTCTTGGGTAGGCAGACGCACCAGTCGTGATTAGTTTTGGTTTCTCGCTTGCCGCCTTGGATTCAAGGTCCTCGTAGTTGATGCGTCCTGAGTCTGGATCTACTCCGTAGTTGACGGCCTCATACAATTTCCCGCTAAAGTTGGCAGGGTGCCCATGTGTTAGATGACCTCCATCTGAGAGAGTCATGGTAAGGATTTTGTCTCCGGGATTTATTACTGATGCGTAACAGGCTTGATTGGCTTGGCTGCCTGAGTGCGGTTGCACGTTTGCATGCTCCGCACCAAACAGTTCCTTGGCTCTCGCGATGGCAAGGTCTTCAGCTTCATCAACATAATCACAACCTCCGTAGTATCTCTTTGCTGGATAGCCTTCTGCGTATTTGTTGGTCATCACACAACCATTTGCTTCCATTACGGCAGGATGGGTGAAATTTTCAGAGGCGATTAACTCAATATGATTTTGTTGTCTCTGTTTTTCACGTTCAATAGCTGCTGCAATATCGGGGTCTACTGTGGCCAGTTTGTCTGAGTTGATGAAGGATTGGGCGTGTGTCATGGTTTAAAATATAAAAATTTGGTCAGGCATGTTTGCGAATAAAATCTACCAAGGATGGTATTGCCTCTTTCATTGATTCCAACGTTTCGTTGTAGAGGACGAGGCTACCTCCAAATGGATCTGGAATTTCCGTTTTCTTCCCTTCGCCTACAAATTCGCGGAACAGGCGTACCTGCCCCTTTCGTGTCTTGAAGATTGCCTCAATAATATCACTATGACTATCGGTCATGCCAACAATAAATAGGGATTCGTCAACCAAGGTTTGTGTCAAAGGTTGGCTACGGTGACCTGAGAGGTCAATGCCTTCATTATCTAGTACATCAACAGAAAAATTAGAGGCTGGATACCCTGGTGATGCAGCCACTCCTGCAGAAACTACTGTTAATTGGCAGAGGGGTTCTTTTTCCTTTTGGAGTGCTTGGGCCAGAAGGCGTTCACCAATAGGACTACGGCAAATGTTAGCCGTGCAGATTACTGTTATTTTATGGGGCTTGGAATGGTCCATAAATTCTTGAGTTAGGGTGTTGGAACGGGTTTGCCAATGTCTTTTCGAAAATATTGTCCGTCAAAGTATCTATGATTGCAGGCACTATATACTTTGTCGAACGCCTTTGCTGCATTATCAGCTTTTGCCACGATATTTAACACCCTTCCTCCTGATGTTTCCAGAATACCATTTGAATCGAGTTTTGTTCCAGCATGGATCACATCAACTCCTTCGGGGAGATTTACATCCAGAGTAATAGGGACACCTGTTTCATATTGGTCAGGATAGCCATTGGCTGCTAGCACCACTGTAATGGCAGATTGTCCGGTGGGTGTTAAATATTTGGAAAGAGAGTTTCCTCTGGCAGCAGCGAGGAAAACCTCGACAGTATCTTCCTCAAAGAGGGGAAGGATGAGTTGAGTTTCAGGATCACCAAGCCGAACGTTAAACTCAAGTACCTTGGGCCCTTCTGTTGTTAGGATTAGTCCGATATAGAGTATGCCCCGATAGTCAATTTCCTCCGATTGGAATGCAGACAGGGTGGGCTTCGCGATATTTTCTATAATTTCCTCAAGTATCCTTGTCGGGATAGTCGGGTCTGGTGCAATTACACCCATGCCTCCGGTATTTGGTCCCGTTTCACCTTCACCGATTTTCTTGTGGTCACGACTGGTTGGCAGAACGGCGAACTGCTTCCCGGAAACCAGGAGATGAAGGGATGTTTCACGACCTTCCATAAATTCTTCGATTACAATTTCGTCACCACTCTTTCCGAACTGGCGATTTTCCAGTATGTCGCGAACAAATTGTCCGGCCTCGGCACGGTTTTCCGCGATGAGCACACCTTTCCCTGCGGCCAACCCACTGGCTTTTACCACGATACGACCAATCTCTGGATAGGTCCCCAGATACTCAAGAGCGGGCTTTACTTCAGAAAAGTTCCCATATCGGGCTGTCGGTATTTTATACTTGGCAAGGAAGTCTTTTGTGTAGGTTTTGCTCCCTTCAAAACGTGCAGCTTTTTTATTTGGTCCGAATGTTGTTATGTCTTCAGCTTCCAATTGATTGACGGCGCCAGCACAGAGAGGGACTTCTGGACCAATGATTGCAAAGTCAACGGCTTCATTCTTAGCCAATTTGGCAATAGCTGATGGATCTGATACATCGACAGGGAGGCATCTGGCATCTTGTGACATTCCTCCATTCCCGGGTGCTACAATGACTTCTGATGTCAGCGGACTCTTGAGGCATTCTTTTACGATTGCGTGTTCGCGACCTCCTGAACCAATTACTAATATTTTTATTCTTTCCTGCATGAATATTTTAAGGGGTAAACGGGTAAAAAATATTTTCCAAGCCTGAACGTTTCTTCATTTAGATCGTCTATATTAAGCATTTAGGGCAATGCCACATTTTATGTGGGTTTTAATGTGATAGATAAGAGGAACTGGATGGAAGGATGAAATTTTATTTCATGGGCATTTGTGGCACTGCAATGGGCAATGCCGCTTTGCTGTTAAAAAAACAAGGTCATGAAATATCCGGGAGTGACAGCGGGATTTATCCTCCCATGTCAACTGTACTTCAGGATGCGGGCATTCTTATATTCGATGGTTTTAACGAGGATAATATTAAGGAGGCAAAGCCTGATTATGTAATTGTGGGTAATGCCGTTTCTCGCGGAAATCCTGAAATCGAATGGTTACTAGAGGCTCGTGCATTTTCCATGATTTCTCTTCCGCAGATGCTTGCCGAACGTATCCTTAAAGGACGTCGTAATGTTGTTGTCAGTGGAACACATGGAAAAACAACAACTACAACCATTACAGCAACTTTATTGCAGGCGGGAGGTCGGAATCCAGGCTGGCTTATTGGTGGTGTGCCGATTGGTCTCCCGAGCGGCTCTTTTTTGGGTGACCAGAGTGAACCCTTCGTAATTGAGGGTGATGAATATGATTCTGCTTTCTTTGATAAGCGTAGCAAATTCATTCATTATCAACCCCAGATTCTAATTCTCAATAATTTGGAGTTCGACCACGGCGATATCTTTCGGGATCTTCAAGACGTCAAGCGCACTTTTAGCCATCTTTTACGGACTATTCCACGGAATGGACATGTCTTGGTCAATGGCGATGATGTAAATGTTAGATCACTTCTTCCAGTTCCCTGGACCACTGTTCATACTGTGGGGATTGGAGAGGAAAACGACCTTCGTATTTGTGATTTTTCCGAAGGCCCCGATGGTAGCGACTTTCGCCTTCAATGGAAAGGCGAAGATTGGGGGCATATTTTCTGGCAGATGACAGGGGAATTTAATGTTCGCAATGCTGCCATGGCTATTTTGGCTTCAGTTCTTGCTCTTGATCTGGCTCAGCCCAATGCAGAAATTATTAATGCCCTTCAGGGATTTATGGGAATCAAGAGACGTCAAGAGACACTTGTTGAAGCTGGCGGACTTTTAGTGATGGAGGATTTTGCTCACCATCCCACTGCGCTTGCCGGAACTCTGGCCTCCTTACGTAATCGTTTTCCTGATCGCCGCTTAATCGCCTGCTTTGAACCACGTAGCAACACTGCCACCACAAATATATTTCAGAAAGACTTTACTAATGCGTTAATCCACGCTGATGAAGTATTACTCGGCGCAGTACACCGGGCGGAGAAGATCACAAGGGATCAACGCTTGGACACGGACAAGATGGTTCACGACCTTATGGATTGTGGCTGCCTAGCCCATGCATTTGATTCTAATTCAAACCTTCTTGCACATCTTCAGCACCATATTGATTGTTCATCCTGTGATCCGGTTCTTGTCTGTTTCTTTTCTAACGGAGGTTTCGATGGTGTGCCATCCGCTTTTGTTGAGTCACTAAAGGTCACCTTCCCAGCATAAACTTTTCTTGATGCCATCAATTCCCAAAGCATACCTTCAAGAAGTGGAAAACTTCCTTGCTTGGATAGAGCTGGAGAAGGGGCTTTCTCAAAACACCATAGAAAGCTACGAGAATGACCTTGGACAATGTGCAATTTTTTTAAAAAAGAAAAAAGTATCCAGCTGGAAGACGGTTGAGCCAGAGCATATTTCTTCTTGGACTGCATCATTGAGTAAGAATGGCTTTGCTGTTTCCAGTTTGGCCCGTCGTCTTTCTGCGTTACGTTCCTTTACTCGCTTTCTTCAGAATGAGGAAGGCTGGCAGTCTGATTTTATGGAACTGATCAGTAGTCCGCGAATGGGGCGACCTTTGCCTGGTACGCTAAGTATTGATGAGGTTGGCCGTCTATTGGCCGCGCCGCTTACGGACCATCCACGAGGTCTCCGGGATCGAGCGTTGCTTGAGTTATGCTACAGTAGCGGTCTGCGTGTTTCAGAACTTTGTAATCTTAGTCTTCAGTCGATCGATCTTGAAAACGGATTTATACGAGTCTTCGGAAAGGGGTCCAAGGAACGGGTTGTTCCTGTAGGAGAAAATGCGATGGCAGCCATTCTTGAATATATTGAATATGGGCGTGGTACTTTCCTCAAAAATCATACTGGAAGCGATCTCTTCCTTAGTAATCGAGGCAAGGCGATCTCCAGGAAAATGTTCTGGGTGCTGATACGGAATTACGCTCGAGCTGCAGGAATCTCAAGACCTGTTAAGCCACATATGCTTCGTCATTGTTTCGCCACCCATCTTTTGGCTGGTGGCGCTGATCTCAGGGCGATCCAGGAAATGCTGGGCCATGCCGATATTTCAACCACCCAGATTTATACTTCCGTAGAGCAGGAAAGGCTTGTGGAAGAGCATACTTTTTTTCATCCAAGAAATCGAAAAGTGGGTTAAACCTGCTAATCACCCAGTCGTTTTTCCTTTGCCAGATACTTCTGTACGTAATCTTTTACTGCCTCTGACATTGGCGTGAATTGTTTTTCATAGCCTGCCTCGCGCAATTTCGAGATGTCTGCCTGTGTGAAATATTGATATTTTTCGCGGATACTTTCGGGAATATCTATAAATTCGATCTGTGGTTCCATCGCCATCGCTGAAAAGATGGCATTTGCCAGAGATATCCAAGTGTTGGCTTGGCCGGAACCAATATTATATAGACCAGTGGCCGTAGGCGTAGCCGCCAGATG
>JABJCN010000232.1 GCA_018668635.1 Opitutia bacterium | reverse complement strand
GTCACCACCATTTGACCGTCCGTTCCACGAATACCGGCGCTGCCAACCGGGGACTCAATGTCGAAAGATGACCCAGCATTCAACTTCTTCACATTGAAAGTCAGATCACCATAACCGAGTTTGAGTTTTGTCTCGGAAGTACTGGGCTCGGTTTTCAGATCAGAAACCATGGAGGCAGGATCCAGTTCAAACTTTGCCTGCTGAAACTTGTCCAATAATAACTCACTCTTGGCATTCAGGGTTGTCACAGAGCCGGTGGAAAGTAGCAAGACAACGATGCTGTTTTCACCGGTAATTACAGTTTGTCCTTCAAAAAGCGACTTCCCAGCCACAATTTCACCTGCGGGAAGAGTTTCGCCGGCAGCATCCTTAACCTGTACCGCACCCTCAACTGAAACCAAGATA
This sequence comes from Opitutia bacterium, assembly GCA_018668635.1. GTDB lineage: Bacteria > Verrucomicrobiota > Verrucomicrobiia > Opitutales > JABJCN01 > JABJCN01. Next base: position 36,534 of record JABJCN010000232.1, on the reverse strand, counting down.
AAGGCACCTGCTCCACCCTCCTGTGCTGCCAATGAAGTCACAGCGTAAGGTAAAGCGACAAAAAGAAGCAGTGTACGAATATGCTGAAAGTGAGACACTTGGATAGAAGTTATTATAAATGGGCAATTAAACATATTGTCTCGACAATTAAATGCAAGCGACTTTCACAAATCCATCTTGCATCCATATTTTTCTGAATTCAGTGTTCCAACAACTTTTGTGATGCACTTTCTAGAAGAACTGGCTAAAACATTTCCAGAGGATAGACTCCTGATCGACAAGGAGTTGCTCTCACCCTATGAATCGGATGGATTGACAGCATTTGCTGTGACGCCACGTGCTGTTTTAATACCGGAAACCCAAGAAGAGGTTGTGGAGATCGTTAGGGCATGCGTAAAACACAAGGTGCCGTTTGTTTCACGAGGAAGTGGAACCAGTCTCTCAGGAGCTGCTCTTCCAGTTGAAACAGGCATCGTGATTGCCCTTAACCGACTCAATAGAGTCATTGAACTGGATCCGGAACGTCGAATTGCTCGCGTAGAACCGGGTGTCGTGAATATCGATGTAACCAAGGCGGCACAAGTCCACGGTCTCCATTTTGCACCGGACCCTTCAAGCCAGATAATCTGCACAATCGGAGGAAATGTTGCTTTTAACTCCGGTGGTGCCCACTGCCTGAAATATGGAATGACCTCGAATCATGTGCTGGGTCTCAAAGCAGTTCTGGCCACAGGCGAGGTAGTCGAGTTTGGGAATTCCAGCCTCGAAGATACCGGTCCAGATTATACGGGATTATTTGGAGGGAGCGAAGGAATGTTTGGCGTGGCGCTAGAGATTATACTTCGACTCCTACCGAAGTCAGAAACTTTTCACACAATACTTGCCGGTTACAACAGCCTTGAGAAGGCAGGTGATGCCGTCTCTGCGATCGTCGCATCCGGAATTCTCCCTGGAGCGATTGAGATCATGGACCGGCTCGCCATCGATGCCGCAGAAGCTGCAGTGGATGCAGGCTACCCAGAGGAAGCCAAGGCAGTGCTCATAGTCGAACTCGAAGGCCCGCAGGAACAGGTTGAATCTGAAAAACGTGAACTTGAAACCATTATCAATGCCTCCAATCCGATTGAAATACAAGTTGCCAAAGACACCACTGCACGCCTCAAAATTTGGAAGGGGCGAAAAAGTGCCTTCTCCGCCGTAGGCAGGCTGAGCCCAGACTTCATCGTACAGGATGGCGTTGTTCCCCGCAAACGCCTGGGCGAGGCACTCCGACGGATCGAGCAACTTGGGAAGAAACATGGTTTGCGCGTGGCAAATGTCTTTCACGCAGGTGACGGTAACCTCCACCCTCTCATTCTCTATGATGGAACAATAGAAGGTGAATTGGAACGCGGGGAAAATCTTGCCGGAGAAATACTGGAGATGTGCATTGAAATGGGTGGGTCCATAACCGGGGAACACGGTGTCGGCATGGAAAAGCGCTCCTACATGCCCAAAATGTTCACGAATGATGATATTTCCTTCATGAAAAAGACACGTACTGCCTTTGACCCTGACGGTATCGCCAACCCCGGAAAAATGTTTCCCGAAGGACAGGCACCAGCCTTGACGCTATACGGTCTTCACCCTCTGGAAAAGAAAGGTATCATTTCCCGCGAATGAACTGTCCATCTTCTATCGAGAAAGCCACCGAATTTGTCCGGGGGGCAAAACAAATAATTCCTGCCGGAGCTGGGACAAAGCACCCCAAGAAAGATACTTTAGGCACCCTGGACTTGAGTGGTTTATCTGGCATCATTGAATACGAACCGAGTGAATACATTTTCTCTGCACGTGCAGGAACGACCATTACAGAAATTAACGAGCTCCTAAATAAAAACGGACAATACCTTCCCTTTGACCCTCCATTCATAAATGCTGGAGCTACCTTGGGCGGAACCATAGCCTGCGGATTAAGTGGCCCGGGACGATTGCGCTATGGTGGAATACGGGACTTCCTGATTGGCATACGCTTCTTAAATGGCGAAGGAAGGATAATTCAGGCTGGAGGAAAGGTGGTCAAGAATGCTGCAGGATACGATTACCCGAAGCTATTTTGTGGCGCAATGGGAACACTTGGAATTCTACTTGAAGCAACCTTCAAGGTATTCCCCGCTCCTCGTGCCACCCGCACCCTAGAGCTAACCTCTAAGAGTAAGATGGCTGCTATTGAGACCCTATGCAATATAACTCTCACCCAGTGGGAACCTGATGCACTTGAGTTTTACCCTGAGGAAAATAAACTGTTGCTCCGTCTTGCGGGTAATCCCGATGCACTGGATGCGCGCCTTCCGAAAATCCTTCAAGAACTGGGTTATTGTGATGCAAAAATACTACCCGATGATGAGGCAACGATAGAATGGAATGCACTTCAGGAATTCCATTGGACTCCAAGGGACGCATATATCCTAAAAGCACCCATTACCCCGAAGGAAATCCCAGAATTGGAGCAGGCACTTTCCTTAAATGACGTTAAGAGACATTATGGTTTGGCGGGCAATGTTGCATGGATTGCAACAGCTGATACCAAAGCACTGGAAGAGATTTCAACCATTCTGGATAATCTAGGACTTGCGGCAATCAAGGTACGAGGCAATCTGGAACGGTTCATCTATGGAAAGACTCGTTCCCACAAAATCCACGGGGCACTCAAGGAGGCTATTGACCCACTTGGTAAATTCCCTGTTTTGCAATGAAAATTTCGGATAACCCCATCAAAACCATGGCATCACGGGGTTCCTCACAGGTGGCCTTGATGCTTGTTGCATTCCTTCTTGGTTGGCTGATTCGCGGCAAAACAAGCCGAAGTGGATCTGAACATGACCTCCTTGACCCCAATGGAGAAATTAATACCAGAACAAACCCGGGGCAGGCTTCTGATCCAGCACAATTTAATGCAAAAAAGAGCCATGCAGCATCAACCACGCCACTCCACAGTTTGTCAGGTCAAAACGGCACCAGTTTGCAAAAGGTAGATCTCAATAAACTTTTCATATCAAGAAACCCACTGACCCGCATTAGCGATTTCATCGAGGTACTCCGTGACCTGGGACCTGATACAATCGATGCAGTCCGTACCGCTTTCGAAACCCTTCCCGCTGGAGAATCAAGAACCCAGGAAATGCAATTGTTCTTCCATGCATGGGCAACATTTGCTCCACTGGATGCAATCGATTACGCACAGACTCTCGGTCGAAGCGAAACAATGTACGCTACTCGGTCTGCACTTGCAAGCTGGGCCGCTTATAATGCACCCGCTGCAATGCAATGGTCGAAAGCCAATCCAGATGAGAATAAAAAAGGGGAATACATGGTTGGCATTATTCAAGGCGTTGCCACTATTGACCTTGGTGCCGCGTCAGACCTGCTATACGGCATGAACAACACAAACTACCGCTTCCAAGCCGCATCTGTACTCGTAAGAAACCATGTAAACGAAGGGATTGAACCTGCAATGAAATGGGCAGACGAACTTCCCGATGGAGACCAGCACCTTAAAAATATAGTACTCAATCAGGTTGCATCAGAGGTGGCTCAGCGAAATCCGGAACGATGTGCCGAATGGGCACTTGAATTGGAGGAGGGAGAAGGTCGAAAACGGGTAATTGCCACTGTAATAAACTACTGGTCACGCAGTTCCCATGAGGCAGTGGCGGCCTGGGTGAAGGAACTACCCGAGGGAGGGAACAAATATCACGCCATTGAACAAATGGTTAACCAATGGGCTTGGCGCAACCCTGTCTCTACAGCAAACTGGCTCAACAACTTTCCTGCCAATAAAAAACTCGACCCCTCGATCGATAATTTTGCCCGACGAATTATGCATAAGGAACCGGCAACCGCTGTATCATGGGCCCATTCCATCGTCAATGATGAGCGACGTAATAAATCCCTTAACCATGTTTTCCAAAACTGGCAAAAGAAGAAGCCTGACGAAGCAATGGCCTGGGCAGAGTCGAACGCGCCAGAGTTGCTTCCGGATACAAAATGACAATGAAAGAAATACCCCAGACATCCAATACGGGGTGCGTACTCGGTGGCTTCGGCGCGATGGGATGCGGTCTTCTCATCTTCATCCCACTCGTGCTGTTCGGCTCAGGTTGGTTTATCCTGTTCCACACCCCCCTCCCCTTCAACTGGTTAGCAAAGCTAATCAACAAGGATGAGAATATTCAGGTTGGCAAGGTATCGGGTTCCCTGTCGAAGGGCTTTCGTATCGCCAAGATCGAGTTCAGTGAAAAAGTTAATGAAGTTTCCGAAATGGAAGAGGTGCGCATCCTGTACCCTGACCTCCTGAAGAGCCTCAATAAGAACGAGTTCAATATCAAGGAAATCGGTGTGTCCCGCGCCCGACTGTATGTAGACTCCATCTCTACGGATAGAGAAAAATACATCGATGAACACCTGGGCGACCAAACCGTTGCGGATGAAATTAAAAATTCTTCCGATGATATGGAAACGCTCAACCGCTTCCACATTGGCAGGATCGACATCCAAAACGTTGAACTTCTCGACCCTGCCAGGGAATTCCAGTTTAAGCTCAAAGAATGCACGATTGATGGATTGGAAATTATCGAGAAAAGGATCCGGATGGGCCAACTCACGATTCGGAGTTCCATCCTCGACTTTAGCCTGTCGCCTTTACAGACCAACGAGAATGGGAATGTCCTCAGCTCCAACCACCGGTTAAAAGCCGTACTTCAACCGAACGAATCTCTAAAGGTCCGCAAGGCCATTAACCTTCATGGCACTGTCGAACTTACGAACATCGAATACCCGAAAGTGAATCTGACCGCCTTTGACGGCAAGCTCCGCATCTCCTCAACCGACGTGACTGGGCAGACCCGCCTACAAACAAACGGCCTTACACTTGCTGACTATCTGGAACTCGATGTTATCCTTCCCACTCAATTGAACTGGGACGCCACAATGCACGACGAGAAGGGAGACTCCGGAAAAATGGAAAGTAGTTCCGGTTCATTCATACTTGGGAAAACAGAGTTCTCTATCATGATGGGTAAGAACCCTTCACCCCAACAAGTAATCTTCGCAACTTCATCAGGTGACGACAGCAACTACACATTTGTCCTGGAATCAGCGGAAGGAGAAGAATTTCCAGTAGTCCGTGTTCACTCCAAGGCCAACCCCAAATGGCCAGACAGGGAAATCCTATCCGAGATCACTTTTGAAAAGCCGTTCCACAATCTGAAGGAAAACGAGCAGCAACTGATCCGTAAGACCCTTGGGGAGGAGCCTGGGTTGACAGTTCAATAAGAGGGAGAGGACATTCGAATCTGTAACCGGTTCATCCAGATAACTAAAAAACGCAGTCCCAATGGTCTGCTTCTATCTGCTAAATCCCAAGAAAATCACTTTTTCCCCTGAGGCAAAACCTTTCCAATAGCATGATCACTTGGCTTGATACCTTTGCGGAAAGAGTTAAAGCCATAGAAAAGCGGTTTATAGGGGTCAACATAGTCTACGTTCGCTTTCTTGGGAACTTGTAGTCCAATGCCGTCAAAAAGCGCGTTGACCACAAGCCGACGTACGCCTTCACTCTTGAGATCAGTAGCAGCGCCCATGGTGGTGTTGAAAATGTTGCTGGTCTTACCGGAAGGCCACTTATGCTTACGAGTCCAAGCTACAGGCATCGCGGGATCATTAATGCCACGCCCCTTCTTCTCCTTGGTGGAAGGTTTGGAATCCGGTTTCATATTCTCAAGAACCAGTCCACGAACGAGAATTGAGGCGTCCTTAGGCGGGTAAGCTTCATACACATCGCTATCAGCAAAAATGTCCGTAACACCGTTTAAAATCGGATTGTCCTTGGCGGAAGGTTCAATAACACCTCGACAAGCTTCTCTTTTATGCCCTCCCCAGTGACTGACCCATTTTTCACCAAGGACACGCTTGCCAAAACCACCATGCTTACCACGAAATGCATGTGTACTGGTACGTAAACCGAGGATTGGAATGCCTCGATTACAGGCGTCGTCGAAATGCTTATAGTCCTCATCACTCCATGTACGAAAGCGAAGAAGCATGATGATGGCATCGGCTGAATCCAGAGCCTTAGGATTGGAGAGGCTTTTTTGATTATTGGGATCAATTACCCCCTGTTCATTTACAGAAAATGAAACCGTACACTTGAACCCATGACGCTGGCTAAGAATTTTTCCAAGCATGGGCAGACCTTCCTCACTTCGATACTCCTCGTCTCCAGCAAGCAGAACGATGTGCTTACCCTTTCCGGGTCCATCACCACCAGGATATACAATCCAAGGGTCTGCAGCGTTTAAAATTCCGGCGAGCATTGCGCAGACCGTGAGAAAAGAGAGGATTTGCTTCATGAATAATGGTTGTATGAATTTCTTAATTGGGATCGAACATTGTTGTTCCCATACACAATACAAATGTCAAGTATTGCCGATTTTTGGTCAGGATTGTCAATTACATGTTATAATTGCATCCAAGAATAAATGAATATACGCGGTAAAAACCTAGTAGCAGGAAAGTTGGAGAATGGAAAGACCGGTAAGCCATTTCAGGCAACCAATCCCAGAAATGGTGAAAAACTTGATCCGGATTTCCATGAGGCAACCCCTGACATTATAAATAGAGCTATCAATAAAGGGCTCGAAGCCTTTAAAATTCTCAGGCAAACATCCCCACAAAAGAGAGCTGATTTCCTTGAAACTCTTGCTGCAGAAGTAGAATTGCGTGCTGAATCCATTATCCGAAGAGCACAAGATGAAACGGCGCTCGGTGAATCCCGCCTGAAAATGGAATTTGAACGTACAATTGCTCAACCCCGAGTATTTGCAGGACTCATACGAGAAGGCTCATGGATTGATGCAAAAATTGATCGTGCAGACCCAACGCGGAAACCATTCAAGCGCCCATCCATGCGATCCATACTTCAACCAATCGGTCCAATAGCAGTCTTTGGTGCAAGTAACTTCCCTTTGGCCATATCCGTGGTGGGAACAGATACAATTTGCGCATTTGCTGCTGGATGTCCTGTTATCGTTAAAGCTCATCCTGCTCATCCCGGAACCTGCGAACTAACCGCGGAAGCAGTCATCGCTGCGCTTCAGAAACATGGGTTGCCAAGCGGATGCTTTTCTCTACTCCAAGGTGCAAGTAAAAAAACCGGGCAAGCCATAGTCCAGCACCCGGATCTGTCTGCTGTAGCTTTTACTGGATCATTAATGGGAGGGAGGGCAATCATGGATGCCGCTGCCGCTCGAAAAAAGCCCATCCCTGTCTTCGCTGAAATGGGGAGCTTAAATCCAGTATTCCTCCTCCCGGAAGCCCTTAAAAAAAGGAGTAAAGATATCGCTACAGGCTTTTTAAATTCCTTAACAATGGGAGTTGGGCAATTCTGTACAAACCCGGGTGTCTTGGTTGCACTCGACTCTCCGGAACTGGATGATTTTCTCAAACATTTATCTGATGGAATTGGGAGAATACAGCCCAGAACGATGCTCCATAGTGGCATTTTTCAGAACTATAATTCAATTTTAAAAATATTCTGTCAGACTCAAGGCGTAAGAATACACACCCGCTCAGGGATCACCTCAAATCCAGCAAGGATTGAAGCGGACACACTGGTATTGGAAACTGACTATACAACCTGGTGCATGCGGGAGGAACTTAGACAGGAATGCTTCGGTCCCGCCTCAATAGTGGTAAGAATCAAGAACCTTGAGGAACTACTAAGCTTCGCCCGCAATATGGAAGGAAGCCTCACAGCCACCATCCATGGAACACATGATGATCTAGAGAAGTATAAAAGTCTCCTCCAAGCGCTGGAAACTCATGCCGGAAGGCTAGTGTATAATGGCTTTCCTACCGGTGTGGAGATCGGGTATGCCACGCACCACAGCGGACCGTACCCCGCCGCATCATCAGCATACCACACCTCTATCGGAATCGATTCTATCTACCGTTTTGTCAGACCTGTATGTTATCAGAATTGTCCGGACGAACAACTCCCGCCTGAACTTCAGGACAAGAACCCCAAAGGTATTCTTCGAAAGATAGATGGTGAAATGACCAAATGTGAGATTTGATAATTAAATACCTCAATACAAAGCAGTAAGTTTTAAACTTTACGATCGCAACTGAATGAGTAAGAATAATGCTCATTGAATGACACTCTCCTCATGTGTGGAAAGAACAAGATGTTATTGGTATTCCAGAATCTGCCAACCAGACGGCTCACCTTATCTTTAATTCTGGTTAACCTTGTAGCTCTAGCTTCAGGGTCCCAGAACTCTCCGGATATTCGTCCCGGCACAATGATTTCTAAACTCCTTTGGATTGACAATACATTCAAGGTCAATCTGGAAATCGTGAATGTGTCCAAGACACATGTTGTTATACGTGAAGGAGATAGTTATCTGACCATCAAGCACGAGCACCTGCTCTCCCTGTGCGAGACAACGCATCAAAACCTAACCTCTTCCAAGATCAACATGGAGGCCAATAACCTCGGAGGTGCAAAGCCAGGCATTCCCAGCAGGCTGCAAATTGAGCCCGGTTATGTATTTCCAAAACTGTTGTGGACAAACGGGGAAATGAAGCGACTGGTTGAAGTACTGAATATCAAACAAGGTTACTACGTTCTTCGAGTGGACGGTAAAACAAAAGCTCTCAGCCAAGAAAAGTTCCTGAAAATCTTACAGAAAACCAAGGAACACTTTAGTGAAAGTGTGGACAAAGAACATGTACGGCCTGAGCAAAAAAAACCTCCGTCAACAACAGTTCAAAGCAGGCCCGAATCCTCTAAACTGAAGCCAGACAACCCAGGTTTGGAGGCACCTCCAAAACCATCAAAAATAACCCCCTCAGGGAGGCGGGTTGAGTTTGACTTCAAATTTAAAGGTGACCCAGCAAGACCTACCGTCAAGCAATGACTAAGAAACTTCTGGGTATAGATTGTTATATCGGTCTAATGGTTGCATTGATTATTCTTTGTACGACCATTGTTGAAACATCTGCTCAAACACTTCAAAAGGGTAGTGTGTTACCTGCCCTCATATGGTCGGATAATTCAATCAAGAGAAATGTTACCGTCATAAATTTTGTTGGAGATGCTGTGATCCTCCGGGTGGATGGAAAAATCGTTAACCTGAAACGCAATGCATTCATAAAAATCTATACAAACACCCAGGCAAATCTTGATAAAATCAAGGTAGACACATCTGTGCCACCACCACCACCAACAACAAAGAAAGTGGTGCCAAAGCCCGAGCAATTTACTGCGGGAAATGCCGTTTCAGAGCTGATTTGGCGAGACGGTGGTCTCAAGAAAAATGTTGAAATTATCAATGTGATTCGCGGGTACCACATTCTACTCGTCAACGGGAAGTCAGAGACAATTGGCTCAGCGGAGTTTCAGCAATTATTAAAAGCAACGAGTGAACACCCTGAAGCTGGCACACCAATACCTGTCGTGAGAGTCAAGGAATCACCAGTGCCATCGACTGAGACCATTGGTACTCCGGAAACGAAGCCGCCATCTTCTATTGTGTCCAATCCACCACAGCAAACCGATACCACGGCAATGCCTCCAACAGTAGCTCAGTCAACAAAAACTCCTACGCCTACGCCAAAACCTCCTCTCCCATCGACTGAACCTGTCCCATCCCAACCACCAATGGATGGAACCTCTCTAGGAGAAGCTCCTAAAAAGCCATTAAAAGATATTAAAACTGATGAAAACGTAAGCTTCCGCTTCATGTTTGTTGGAGACACAGAAGCTCCCACGGTCAACGATCAACCAACTCCGGAAAAACCTAAAGTGATTGCTGAGAATAAACCGGTTGTCGAAACACCCATAGACACGAGTAATTGGAAGCGTTATGAAGACGATAAACCAAAGGTAGAAAAAGCCAGAGATGCAATTCCATTAGGACTACAGTTTGAGAAAATGATGGAAATGCTTGGCAGTGGATGGAATTGGTTCCTTTCTAATATTGTATGGACCGGTCCGATTGCAGGTGTAGCCCTTCTCGGTTCATTGGGCCTTATGGTTCTGGGAAAAGTAAACAAAAGTAAAAAGCACAAGGCTATTCAGGCACAAATTGCAGAGAGGAAAGCGAATAAAAAATTAGGTGGGACAAATCAGCGGGGAAGAAAGCCACAAGGCGGAAAATTCAAGAAATTAAAACAGGCTTCTTCACCTGTCACACGCCAAGCACCGCAAGGTAATCACCTTTATTTATGTTTTACTGCACACGACCATGAAGCCGCATTTGGCCTGCAGGAACATCTTGAATCCAATGGATTTCAAATTAAATGCCGTGACCTGATTAATGGCTCCGGGAAAATCTTTGACAACGATGTCGTAGATGCCATTGAAACCGCTCAAGCTGTTATTTTGACCGCATCTCAATATGCGTATGCTTCCGAACGGGTCAAAATGGAGATCGACCTGGCACGCGAAGAAAACACGAAAATTATCCCAATCTACTTGGACGAAACCGATTTACCTGAGCATCTCAATGATTTTGAAAGCGAGTCAATGTTCGTGTATTTTGATCCAGAAGATCCACATGGCAGCCTAGAGGAGATAGTCGCCTATATCCGCATGAAAGGTATCAAACCATCGGCTGTAGTTGCCTGATAAATACTTAAAGTGGTCCTCGGGGTACCAAAGGTCTTGCATCTCTTCCATCTGTCCATTCCCTAAAGCGCCCTCATGGTTCTCCTTGGCGCTCAAAACTTATGCTTGGCCTATGGCGGTCCAAAGCTACTCAACCACGCAAGTTTCGAAATACGAAGTGGCGATCGCGTATGCCTCCTGGGCCGAAATGGCTCGGGGAAATCCAGTCTTTTTCGTATTCTTCTGGGAAAAGAAAAACCTGACACAGGTCAGTTCGAATACGCCATAAATTTGAATGTAAAAGGACTTCCGCAGGAAGTACCAACAGACATTCATGGTTCCTGTTTTGAAATTATTGCCCAAGGGTTCGGCACGATTGGCAAAACTCTCGCCCGATTCAAAAGACTCAGTAATCAAATGCTGATAGAGGAGAATTCGACTACTGTTGATTCATTGGCTGAAATACAAGAACAAATTGAATCTGCAGAAGCTTGGGGACTTATACCTAAAATCGAGCAAGTTGCCAGTCGACTTCGAATTGAAGCAGACGCAAATTTCTCGACCCTATCCGCAGGCCTCAAACGACGAGTTCTCCTAGGCAAAGCCCTGGTTTCGGAACCAGACCTGTTACTGCTGGATGAACCAACCAACCATCTGGATATACCTGCGATCCTATGGCTCGAGGAATTCATTCAAACCTTCAAGGGAGCCATCCTTTTTGTTACACATGATCGGGCATTCCTCCAAAAGCTTGCCACCCGTATCCTTGATTTGGAAAGGGGTACGCTCACCAACTTCAATTGTGATTACCAGACTTTTCTAAAGCGAAAAAAGGAACTACTCGAAGCTGAAACCAAAAGAAATGCCAACTTTGATAAGAAACTCTCACAGGAGGAAGTCTGGATTCGCAAAGGAATTCAAGCAAGGAGAACGCGCAATGAAGGCCGAGTCAGGGCGTTGAAAAAGATGCGTAATGAACGCAAAGGCCGCCAGGACTCTATCGGTGGCGTGCAGATGGAAGTCTCGAATGCGGAAATTTCAGGTCAAAAAGTCATTATTGCAAAAGAAGTACAACACACGCTTGGTGGGAAGACTCTCATTGACAAATTTTCCCTAAAAATCATGAGGGGTAACCGTATTGGAATGGCTGGTCCCAATGGTTGTGGAAAGACAACCCTGATCCAAATTCTATTGGGTTTACTCCAACCCGACAAAGGATCTGTTGAACTAGGGACAAAGCTAGAGATTGCATACTTTGACCAACTACGAAAAACCTTAAAGGAGAACGAGTCAGTTCAGTTCAATGTAAACGATGGAAATGAATTTATTGAATTGGGTGGGCGGCGCACCCATGTCAATGGATACCTTCAGGACTTTCTGTTTCCCCCTCACAGGGTACGCTCTCCAGTTAGTTCTCTTTCTGGAGGAGAAAAAAACCGACTCATCCTTGCCAAGCTTTTTGCGAAACCTTCCAACTGCCTTGTACTCGATGAACCCACCAATGATCTTGATGCTGAAACCCTTGAACTACTGGAGGAACGTTTGCTTGATTTCAAGGGAACGGTAATACTTGTGAGCCACGATCGAGCTTTTCTGGAAAATATTGTGACAAGCACCTTGGTCTTCCAAAATAACAACCAGATCGTTGAACACTGGACTGATTGCAATACTTGGATACCTTATATACTATCGCCCAAATCAAAGCCCAAGACTGGTTCAACAATCCCCAAAAAAGCGGAAAACAAACCTCGAAAGCTTTCATTCAAGGAAGATAAGGAACTAAAGGCTATTCCACAACAAATCGAGAACATGGAAACCGAACAATCCAATATAATTCAAGGCATGGCAGACCCAACATTTTTTCAGAATGATGCCAAGGGTGACAAAGTACGTAATGCCAAGCAACGCCTTGAATCCATAGAATGGGAACTAGAAAACACCTTCAAGCGCTGGGAGGAACTAGAAACAATCGAAAGAGAATTCCTTAATTCAAAACAAAAGGCGCGGGGGTGATAAACCAAGCCCCCAATTGCATAAAACAACTGAAGTTTTGAGTATATGAAAAACCTAAGTCTCTACAACCATGACCTATTACCTACCGTAGGCCTGGGTCTCTGGAAAACACCAAAGTCTGATGCAGCAAAAACGGTCCATGATGCGATAAAGATTGGGTACCGGCACCTTGATTCCGCTTGTGACTATGGCAATGAGGTAGAAGTTGGAAATGGGATCAAACTGGCACTTTCAAAAGGTCTATGTAAAAGGGATGAACTTTGGGTAACCTCAAAACTGTGGAATACCTACCATAAAAAAGAACATGTTCGCCCTGCATTAGAACGCACACTGAAGGATCTCCAAATCGACCGAATCGACCTCTACCTGATACACTTCCCAATCGCTCAGGAATTTGTTCCTTTTGACGTACGCTATCCACCAGAGTGGCTTTATGAAACGTCAGGCGAAGATCCAAAAATTAAGTTTGCCAATGTTTCAATTCAAGAAACCTGGGGTGCAATGGAGCAACTGGTAAGGGATGGTTTGGTCAGAAACATCGGCATATGTAACTTTGGCACATCCATGTTGCGAGACCTGCTAACTTATGCAGAAATTCACCCATCAGTACTTCAGGTTGAGCGGCACCCCTACCTTGCTCAACCCAAACTACTGAAATTTTGCCAATCGAATGATATCACACTAACAGGATTCTCTCCACTCGGTGCAGGTTCATATCTTGAGTTAGGTATGGCAAAGCCTGAAGACTCGGTACTGGATGAAACATTGATAAGTGAAATTGCAGGTTCTCATGGAAAGACCCCGGCACAGATTGTCCTGCGTTGGGGAATTCAACAAGGTACCTCTGTGATCCCCAAGTCGACACGGCAGGAACGACTTCGCGAGAATCTTGAAGTCTTCGATTTTGTCTTAAGCGACATAGAGATGGCCAGCATGAACAAACTGGATCGAAATCACCGGTTTAATGATCCAGGTGTATTTGCAGAAAAGGCGTTCAATACCTTTTGTCCCATATATGAGTAAAGACAAGGGCAATCAATCAACCTCTAGAAATCGTATACATACAGGTTTGAGAGTCTCAACCTCGGTATCCGTTTTATTGAGTTCTCCCGTTTCCTGATCAATCTCGAAAACCACGATATTGCCGGAATTCTGATTGGCCACGAGTAAATGTTTTCCATCAGGAGTGATGTTGAAATTGCGAGGAGTCTTCCCTCCGGTTTTTTCCTCCTCTATAGGGGTAAGGGTGCCTAACTCTCGGTGGACCCTGAACACGGAAATACTGTCATGTCCACGATTCGATCCGTAAAGAAATTCCCCAGAAGGATGAACTCGAATCTCTGCGGTGGAATTGCGCCCATTGTAACCGGTGGGAAGAGTCGAGATGGTCTGGATGTCAGTCAGGCCTCCTTTTCCATCATAGCGAAAGGCAGTAACATTTGAAAGCATCTCGTTGATTACGTATGCAAACTTTCCGTCTGGACGGAATGCGAAATGCCTTGGGCCGGAACCTGGGGCAACCTTGGTGTATCCGTGGGGCTTGAGCTTACCCTTCTTGACGTCAAGCCTGTAGACAAGGATCTTATCAATCCCCAAGTCTGCGGCAAATGCAAACCGGTTGTCCGGGTCAACATTTATGGAGTGCCCGTGTGGCGCTTGCTGACGGCGTTCATTAACACTGGAACCTTTGTGCTGAATGAATGAACTTGAGGCCGAAATCCTGCCATCAGATCCGATTCTCATGCAAGCCACACTACCACCACCATAGTTCGCGATCAGGGCATTGCTACCCGTGGAATCAATGGTAATGTGGCAAGGACCCGCACCTTGGGATGGTTGTTGGTTGAGAAAAGTCAGTTCCCCTTTTTCCGTATCGATTGAGTAGGCGCTGACAGCACCCTGCTTCTTTCCATCAAAATCGCTGGTCTCGTTGACAGCATAAAGAAACTTACCGCTGGGATGTACCTCAAGAAAGGCAGGATTCTTCTGGTTCCCGAGAACAGACAACTTTGTCAGGCTTCCAGTATCCTGACACATGCGGTAAACAGAAATGCCCCGATCTTCACTATCCGCATAGGAACCGACAAAAACGAGGAGATGCTTGGCGTTCATGGATATAGTTCCAACCACAAGGGCAAGGGTGGCAATAAGAATGGCTTTCATAAGTCTGGTGGTGAAGGTTAAAAAAGTATGGAGGAGATAAAATTTGAATTAGCTTTTTATTACTGCCAAACCCAAAATACACTCATTTATTTCTGTTGGCTCTAATCGCTAATCACTTTGCAATTCGGTAATGCCTTACGAATAAGTGCCATGCCCTCCATGGAAATCCTTGTATTATACACATAAAGCTCCCTCATTTTTCGAAACTGGGAAAATGCCTCCGCGGCCTTGTCATCAACAGAGGTATCATGCAGCCAAAGCTTCTCGATTTTCTCCATCTTGCCCAAGTGCTCCAGTCCTCTAGAACCAACCCGGGTCTCACCAAGATGCAGGCCCGTGAGGTTTTCAAGGTTGGCAAGATAGGCCAACCCTTTGTCGGTAATCCTGGTTCCACGCAATCCAAGATAGGTCAATTGCTTCATGCCGGCAAGGTACCCCAATCCCACGTCGGTAACCTTGGTCTTTCCCATTGGAAGAAGTTTGAGGGCAGGTAGACGACTCAGGTATTTCATTCCATCATCTCCAATATTCGTACGGTATAGGTTTAACCATTCAAGATTCCTTAATTCAACAAGGTGAGAAATTCCCTTGTCTGAGATTATCGTGGCCTCAAGGGAAAGATCCGTAAGTTTGGGAAACTGGGTCAGAAGGGAAAGATGCTGATCCTCGCACCTGGTTCCGTTCAGGTTGATTTCCACCACATTCACGCCCTTTCGGAAAATCACGCCACCGATCTGGCTCAATTCCCGCTCGGCACTCGGTTCACCACAAAGGCACAATGGCAAAAGAAGAAAGGCTTGAAAAAAGTGAAGGCTAGCATTCATTTTGACATTATCCAATTCGGTGTGCTGGAAACCGCAATACGAATCCCCTTGATACTTGACCTTCACGGCACAGGCACAAAGCCTTGTAGTCATGAAACTCTCCGTAACCCTCGCCATTATCCTTAGTGGTTTCACCTGCATCACAGCCGCACCGCAAAAGCCGAATATTCTCCTCATCATGGCTGATGATGTCGGCTGTGAACCGATTGGAACCTATGGCGGCGAACGGTGGAAGACACCGCACATTGATGCGCTGGCCCGGGGTGGAATGCGTTTTGATTATTGTTACAGCATGCCGGTCTGCCATCCCACGAGGATATGCCTGATGACCGGCAAGTATCCCTTCCGGTTAAATTCCAAATGGGGGACATTCCCAAGGGTCGAGGAAAAGAACAACATTGCGCAGGTGCTCAAGCGGGCCGGCTACAACACCGCTGTCGCCGGCAAGTGGCAACTGTCACTGATGAAGAAGGACCTGAAGCAACCCGCACGAATGGGATTTGACAACTGGAGCGTCTTTGGCTGGCACGAGGGAGCTCGTTTTCATGAGCCGATGATTTATCAGGACGGACACCTGCGTACCGACACAGGAGGCAGGTACGGGCCAGATCTGTACGTAAAATTCCTTGGTGAATTCATCCGGAAAAGCGCGGACGAAAGAAAACCCTTCTTCGCATACTACTCAATGGCACTCGCTCACGACGTTACAGATGATATTCCCACACAGGTTCCCTATGTGCCCGGTAAGGATCGCTGGATGGATTATGGAGAAATGATTGAGAGCATGGATGCAATGATCGGAAAAGTCGTGGCCCGGCTCGACAAAATGAACCTGAGACAGAATACGATCATCCTTTTCACCGGCGACAACGGCACGGCACGACGTTCCAAACTGCGACACATCAAGGAACGCAAGTATGAGTACGAGGATGTGTATTCGATTCGCAATGGTCAACGTGTACCCGGCGGCAAGGGAACGCTCCTTGATATCGGCACCAATGTACCTCTCATTGCCAACTGGCCAGGGCACATCAAGGCTGGGAGCTGGAATGACAGTCTTGTGGACTTCAGCGACTGGTTGCCCACGCTGGCTGAGATTGGAGGCGCAAAGATGGATCACGAGATTGATGGCACAAGCTTTGCTCCTGTATTACTTGATCCTCGCAAACCCGGGGCGCGCAGTTTTGCATATTCCGAGAGTAGGAGCGGCAAAGCTTGGGTACGCACCCACAATTACAAGCTCTACAACAACGGCAATTTTTTTAATATGGCAAAGGACCTTGGAGAGAAAAATGCCATGCGACCTGGCAGGGAGGAACCCGGGGATGTGGGACATACCCGAAAACAGCTCGAACAAGCATTCGAGTCACTGGGACGTAAGGTCAGATATTGAATGCCAGAGCCAGCCTTGTCTACTCCATCGCCTTCAATCCTGCCTCCAGGTTGCCTGCCGGATAAAATCCAGCGGATTTTAGTTTTTCAACGGAAGCCAGGGAATGCCGCACGTCACCCGCACGCTCTGGTGCATATACAATTTCCGAGGATGAACCGGTCAGCTCAAGAATCGATTCCGCCAACTCCTTCACCGAGGTCTGCCTGCCATAACCTGCGTTGAAAACACCGGTGACTGATTCATTCTCCGCGAGAAAGATGAGGGCAGCCACAATATCCTTCACGAAAATGAAGTCACGTGTGGCTCCACCGTCACCGAAAATGGTAATGGGCTCACCTGAAAGAGCCTTCTGAAAGAAAATCGGAACGGCAGCAGCGTAAGGTCCATTCGGGTCCTGGCGGGGACCAAACACGTTAAAAAAACGAAGGCACGCCGTCTTCAGGCGTTCCTCTGCCTGAAACATCCCGCAGTAGTACTCACCATCAAGCTTAGTTATAGCGTAGGGACTCTTGGGTTCAGGAAGCATTGTCTCCAGTTTTGGAACGGTAGGATTGTCCCCGTATATCGCTGCAGAGCTGGCAAAACAAAGCTTTCGAACACCTGCAGTTGCTGATTGCTCAAGAACATTGAGCAGTCCATTCACATTGATATCAACGCATTCAGATGGTTTCTCCATGGACTCGGGAACACTAACCAAGGCAGCCAAATGGAAAACATAGTCCACATCCTGCACAGCCTCCTGAACCAAATCCCGATCACAGACTGAGCCCTCAAAAAACTCAACATCCAAACCCTCCAGGTTACGTCTAAATCCTGTCCGCAAGTTATCAAGCACTCGGACCTCTGCCCATCCCTGGAAATGCTCGGCCAGATGACTACCAATAAAACCGGAACCACCTGTAATCAGGACACGCATGACCGAGACTCCTCCACCACTGCCTCCATTTCTTTAATTTGAGCTTCCATGCTTCGTACCAGCTGAAATTGATTTCGGGCACGATCGAGGTTATGCATCTTGTGGCGTATTTTAAAATAAATGTCTCCCTCAAGGAAATCAGTCAGAAAACGTAGTCCGATCTCCATGGTAATGAGGCGTGCAGAAAATGCAAGATTATCCACTTCTTCATCTTCCAGAGCGCCTCCAACCGAATCGAGATATCCACGGACCAGTTCACGGAAAAGGCTCAAATCCATGCGCACCATGGAAAGGTCAGGTTCGTCTTCTGCAGCAGTTGTTGCCGCAGTTCGAACAAGGTCACCAAAGTCATAGAGAGATAGACCTGGCATCACCGTATCAAGATCCACCACACAAATACCCTCACCGGTATCGCCATCGAACAAGACGTTATTCAGTTTGGTATCATTGTGGGTGACACGAAGAGGTAGTCTGCCAAGAGCCTGCAAATCCAAGAGACGGCTGGCATCCGCTTCGTGTGCCTTGAGAAACTCAAACTCCTTGGTAATCCCCTCGGCACGTCCAACAGGATCAGCAGTAAAAACTTCAAGGAAACGGTCAAAACGACAACGGGTATTATGAAAATCCGGAATGGTTTCATGAAGGTCTTCAGCAGGAAAATCGAGTAACAGTCGCTGAAAGCGTCCAAAAGCCCGGGCGGCCTGATAAGCCTGTTCAGGCTTCTGGACCGTATCGAAAGTCTCAACACCATTGATACAATCCATGGTCCGCCAATAATTACCATCAGGATCCTTGTGTAAAAGTTGGCCATTCTTCATGGGCACAAGCCTGAGGCAACGACGATTCGGGTCCTGTTCTCCAGCGCCACGAAGTTTATCCCATATATGAGCAGTCACCTTCTCCATATTCTCCATGACTTTCTCTGGAGATTTAAATACATTTTGGTTGATACGCTGGTGAAGATAGTCGTGACTACTGTCCTCCTGAGAATAGTGGGCGCGATAGGTGTCATTGATATGACCTGAGCCAAAAGGTTCCGCCTTGTGAAAGCTTCCCTCCACCTTGAAATTCTGGCCAATTGCCTTGACGTTGTGAATCACTATAAAATGTGGGTTAAAGCCGACCTACTCCAAACCTTCACGAAAAGCGAGTGTGCCATCTTCTTGAAGTGAACGATAATAGCATCCGTGTCTTGCATTGCCATCAGCACCATTGGTGTGACAAGCGCCAGAACCGACCTGACGAACCCGGTACAGGATGGAGTTCTGCTCGCAATTCACACAGGTCTCGACCAGTTCAAGGTAATTTCCGGAGGTCAGGCCCTTGATCCAGAGTTCATTTCGGCTTGTACTCCAGAAAGTAGCCTTTTTTTCCTTCAATGCAGTGTCCAAGGCTAACTGATTGACATAACCGACAATAAGTACCTCGCCAGAATCCAAGTCCTGTGCGACTGCAGGCACAACATCCTCTCCGCAGGCAGCAACCTTGCCCAGTTTGGTAAAGTCCAGGGTTAGTTGCGAACCTTCTTCCAGTAATTGATGATCCATCGGTATATCTAGATGAAAATGTAGGTTATAAAAAACATAAAAGAATGTGTAAATTCTTATAGAATTGCAATCGAAAGCCTCTTCCTTTGGATATTTAGTTATTATGAAATCAACTACTCGTCGCAACATTCTCAAGCAACTCACTGCCACAGGAATAATAATGCCCTATGTGGCCAAAACCTCTTGGGCTCAGAATCCCCCGAGTAACACCCTGCGCCATGCAAGTTTCGGCGGTGGTGGCATGGCAATGTCAGACCTGACCACCATTTCATCTGCGCCCAATGTTCAGCTGGTAGCCACCGTGGAAATTGATCAAGACCGGAGAAACTCATTCAAGAACAGGTTTAATAATACTCGGGTCTATGCAGATTGGAGGGAGATGCTGGACAAGGAGGCAAAGAACTTGGACAGTGTCAACGTATCGACTCCCGACCACATGCATGCACCCATGGCGATGAGTGCCATGCAACTGGGCAAGCATGTGTATGGCCAAAAGCCATTGACCCACGAAATTTATGAGTGCCGTCAGGTCCAAAATTTTGCACGTGAAAAGAAACTGGTGACCCAGATGGGCATCCAGATCCACTCTCACATTTTTTATCGTACCGCTGTAAGAATTGTGCAGGACGGCGTAATCGGAAAGATTAAGGAAGTCCATACATGGAGTAACAAGAAGTGGGGGGACATGGGGCCCAAACCTAACCGGAAAGACACCGTACCCAAAGGCCTTAATTGGGACCAATGGATTGGACCAGCGCCCTACACCGACTATCTAAAAGGCTACTATCACCCGGGAAACTGGCGTCGGCGACTCGACTATGGAACAGGTACCTTTGGTGATATGGGTTGCCATATTTACGACCCTGTTTTCAAGGCACTGGACCTCACGTCCCCGCTCTCACTAAAATCCACCGGGCCCAAGCCTAATTCTCACAATTGGGCCATCAATGCGGAAATTCGCTACACTTTTCCCTCAACCAAGTTCTCAGACGGAAAGACCGTGGACGTGACCTGGTACGATGGAGATAAACGACCACCAGGAGACATTCAGGCCCGATTGGATGGGAAGCGAATTCCAGGACAGGGATCTATCTTTATTGGCACCAAAGGTGTCATGCTCCTCCCACACGTGGGCAAGCCAGAGCTCTTCCCAAAGAAGGACTTCGCCGATTACAAACCACCAGAACTCCCCAAGATCAACCACTGGGATCAATTTGTAGATGCCTGTAGGGGAAAAGGGGGAACTTCGGCAAACTTTGACTATGCGGGTCCCTTGACTGAGACTGTATTGCTAGGTGGAGTTGCCACCCGATTTCCCGATAAGGAACTGGATTGGGACACCGAAAAGCTTGAATTCACCAACGAAAAGAATGCCGCACAATACGTCAGACGCGAATATCGAAAGGGTTGGGAGGTAGAAGGATTATAAAAATACCAAAATGCTAGAGGAACGAATCTCTATCCGGTCAATTTAGTTACAACTAAGCCACGTGGCGGAGAGCTTTAATCGGGTCCATTTCAGAAGCCTTTCGTGCGGGATATAGCCCAAAGAGGACTCCGACAGATACAGCGATACAGAATGCGAGGGGAATGGACCAACCAACCACGGTGGGGACCATTCCATCCATCGCTGAAGGCATGGATTCCATCAATTTAGGGAAAAATGTTTCGGCCAACTTTATAACCCCCAGATATACAGGGCCACACATTAAGCCGCCAAGAATTCCTGCAAAGCCACCGACCACCGATAAAACAATAGTTTCAGCTAGAAACTGACGTGTAATATCACTCTTTCGAGCACCAATGGCACGGCGGATTCCAATTTCACGGGTTCGCTCAGTAACAGTTGCCAGCATTATGTTCATTATACCTATTCCGCCAACAACCAATGAGATTGTAGCAATCAGCCCCATCATTCCGATAAAAAGCATTCGGGCATTCTGAGCACGTGCCATGAGTTCAAGGGGAACAGTCAACTTGAAGTCTTCAATGCCTCCATGATCGGATTTTGCAGTCTGGCGGATTACTTCTGCCACAGGTAAGACCTGATCAATGGATTCCACTCTGACAGTAGCCTTGCTCAAAAGATAAGAACCTCCTGTACCTCGAGAGTAATAATCAAAAATCCGCTGCCACAAGGTGGAAAGTGGGATGTAAACATTGTCCGAAAACTGTTCTTTATAACCCATATTACCCTTGTCTTTGAAATCCTCCCTTTTCTGGACCACTCCAATCACACGAAAATAATCCCCATCTACATGAATCTGTTTTTCCAGCGGATTCTCGTAAGGGAATAAAGCAGACGCAATTGTCTGGGCAAGTACGCACACCTTGTTCTTCTCTGCATAATCAGTTTGATTTAGAAATCGGCCATGAATGAGGTGTAAATCATGCAACTCCCTAAAGTCAGCTGTGCAACCCAGCAATTCCCCTGAATGAAAACGATGTAAATAGCTAAATCGGCGACGATTAAGCTCCCGGGTGGGATAAATCTTCGAGATGCCTGGAATTGTTGCCATCCACTTCTCAGTATCTGCCTTTGTCACACCGTATGGGAAATAGTAGGATTTACCCTTGCGTTCCTTGCTGGGTGGTCGGTCAGATGCAACGATGATATTATTAGCCCCAAGACCCGCTATTTCAGCCTGCGCCTTTCGACTAATTCCTTCTCCAATTGCCAGTAACCAAATTACACTTGCAACACCAATAAAGACTCCGAGGGCAGTAAGCAATGATCGCAGAGGGTGAAGGAAAAGGCTTTTAAATCCAAGGCGAAGCCCGTGAAGAATTCCTGATACAGAAAATTTCTTGGGTTGGGAAAAATTCTTGTGTCCCGAAGTTTTAACAACTTGCGAAAAAGGAGTTTTAAGTGGACGCAGCACTTTATCGTACTCGACTTCGCCATCCTTTAACCGAATTATACGTCGCGCACGCCTTGCAACATCCTCTTCATGAGTGACCATGACGATCGTACGTCCCTGTTGGTTCAAGGATTCAAACAGATTTAGAATCTCTTCAGTGGTTGCTGTATCCAAATTTCCTGTTGGCTCGTCAGCAAGAAGAAAAGCTGGTTCATTAGCCAGACTCCGTGCAATGCCAGCACGCTGCTGTTGCCCTCCTGAAAGTTCTGAAGGGCGATGCAGTAATCGATCTTCAACGCCCACCATTTCGGCAAGTACTTTGTGTCTATTCTCTTCATTCGAAAGATGACTTCCACGACAATACTGTAGAGGTACTTCAATATTTTCACGTAATGAGAGTTGCGATATTAAATTATAGGACTGAAAGACAAAACCAATCTCACTGGCTCTCAATTCAGCCAACTCGTCATCACTCAAGTCTGCGACATTCCTCCCACTCAAAAAATACTCTCCTGAGGTTGCTTTATCCAGGCATCCAAGTAAGTTGAGAAGAGTACTTTTACCGGAACCAGACGGTCCCATAATGGCTACAAAATCACCGGCAGGCACTTCAAGATTAACATCCCTTAACGCAACAACGGATTCTAAACCAAGTGGATACTCTTTAAATAAACAGGAAACCTTGAGGGCAAAATGGGTTTCCTCGTACAGTTGTGTACTCATATTAATAGTCCAAGCCAGCCCAGACCATGAAAAACTATTGCGACTTGACCTTGGACTGGGCTTCCTTCTCCAAATGGGTCACTCCCTTGAATTCAGATTCTGAATTTTCAGATTTAATCTTTTTTCTAGAAGAGGATTTTTTTCCCTTTACACGGAATTCACTGGGGTATGAGGGAAATTTAATTTCCTCCTCAAATTGTCGAGGGTTCATGGCAACAAAAAGGCCCTCCACCAATCCACTCTTTATAACAACAAATTGCTCGTTGGCAGATCCCAACTCAACAGGTTTTGCTTCCAGATTTTTTAAATTATCGCCAACCAAACAAAAAAATCCTTTGTCTTTTTCAAGGACCGCCTGAAGTGGAACCTGAAGAACATTCTTTAATTCTTCTGCGACAATGGTAACCTCAGCAGTCATCCCTGGTCGAAGTTCCTCAGGTGGATCCAGTATATCAACGACTGTTGCATACTCCTTAATATGAGCCATGAGATAATGTCTGGAAGGCAAAGGGTATTCACTAATTTCATTCACTTCGCCTGAAAGATTCATTCGGGCAAAGGCATCCAGTTTAATCTTTGCCTTGTGACCCACAGTAATTCGATCCACCCTGGACTCATTCACTTTGGCAACGACATGCATCTTGCCCGGGTCTGGAAGGCGAACAATAACCTGTTTCTCTCTCACAGCACGGCCTTCTTCAATAAGGATATCATCAGAAGACTTCCCCTGCCGGTTCCCATAAACAACCTGACCAGAGGAAGGTGCACGAACTACGCATTTGGAAATTTGTTGACGAATTTCCTCCAGTTTGTCCTTGGCCAGTTCAAGGATGGTTTGTTTTGAGTTTTGGTCGACCCTTGAACTCTTGAGCTTGGCCTGTAGTTCATTGAGCTTCTTTTTACGAGTCAATGTTTGAAGGACCTCCAATTTTGTTACAGAGACCTCAAGTTCTTTCCGAGCCTTCGCTACAGCAAAACGGTCCGCCTCCAGTTGCACCTCGGAAATATAATCCCGGGCCGCCAGTTTTTCGCTAAAGGAAAGAAACTCCTCCGCACGTCGAAGGTTCTCCCGTGAAACAAACTCCTCGCTTTGGTGTTGTTTGACCTCCTGAGGAAAGGTTCCCGACTCATACTCCTGAAGAGCCAGTTTTGCGTTTTCATGATCAGCCTCCGCCTGAATATACTGCGCCTCAGCGTTATTCAGATCAATCTGCTCCTTAAGTAACTGGTTCTGTAGTTCACTGTCATCAAGTTTACAGATAAAATCCCCTGCGTTCACCCACGTTCCTTCAGGAACTATTTCGAGAATGACGGTACCGGATGAATTTCGCGACTTAACCTCACAAAACACATCAACATTACTGGAACTCTCTACTTCGCCAGGCTCAACGACCGTAAAAGAAAAATCCCCATACTCTACCTTATAAAATAGAGAATCAACTCCTGACGCTTGTTTTCCGCCTTCACTACAAGAAAAAAAACAGCAACAAAACGGAATACCCCATAAAATAAGAGGTAAAGGCAGAAAACCATTATGATTTCTGGGGAAATTTGATAGGTTAATGAGGGCGAAAAGGTTCATCAAGTATAAGTTTGGTTCAAGTGAATATCGACAAAACCGGCCTTTGCCAAAACTATTTCCAATCTTCGGAGTATTTTCGCTTGTGGTTCTACTCATCTACAACCTCACCCGGGTCCACCCACAGATTGCCATCATCCACACGCATGGTACCCAATTCAAAATCAAGTATCATGCGAAGAATCTCATAACCAACCCATCCATCAAGGAATTCATTTTGGGCATCAAGAAGGTCGCTAAGTGCTGAGACCAGGTCCCGGGCTGTAGTAGCACCAAATTGCCCTGCTTTCCCTGGTTGAGGCGGCTGATTCAAACGTAATCGAGCCAAATCGACTTGAGCAATGGCAACCCGTACGGCAGCTCGTTTGAGTTCAAAATTTAGTTGTTCCAGTCGAAGCGTTCGAAGTGTATCCCTTAATTGAAGCATCACCCTATCTTCATATTCTACATATTCACGCCGCGCACGGTCAAAAAGAATCAAGGCTTTCCTGTAGGCATTGCGCTCAACAAGTCTTGTCATTGGTGTATCAAGACGAACCCCTCCTCTTAAAATACTTCGACTTTTCCGAAACCGAAGAGAGGGTTCATCCTCAGCATCAAAGTCTCCTGAAACAACCAAATCCAAGGATGACTTCAAGGCATTTCGGTAAAGCCCGGTGCGACGCCATGCATCGTGTAATTCCGCTCTTTTGTTCATCCAATCCATGCGGTTATCACGGGCGATCTCAATTGCGCGAACAGGGGAAATTTCAACGTTGACCATCGTGATACTTTCCAGTCTGGATGCCGCCTGATCCAAGGAAAGTTCCAGAAGCAACCCGGAGAGTTTCGTTGTCAATTTCAGGAACTCCTTTCGTGCATCATTGATTTCCTTGGAAGCAAGCATGCCTTTCAATTCCCGAAGACCAAGCCATGTCTTGGTAAAAGCGACCTGTAATCGTGAATAATTACGCCCCAATCGTTGCTGTAATTCAATAAGGTGATCACTGGAAAACAATTCCGGATCAAGCCCGGCAACCTGAAACTCAAGCCGAGCATGAAGGTGATTTAGTTGTATTTTTCTAATTGGTAGAATTTCTCCAAATGCCTTCAGGTTAGCCGATAAAAATACCAACTCGAGGGATACGGACTCCTCCATTTCAATCAAATTGGACAAACTCTCCGCCAACAAAGACGCATCACCCACATTCTCTGGTGCACGGACAGAATTAAGGATATCACCAATCTCATCTTGAATCCTGATCACTGCGGGTCTAACCAGATCAAAACGTTCAAGTACCGGATCATTTAGCTTTAAATCCAAACCCGGTGGAAGGCCAAGTTGCATTTTGAATCCATCCAGTTCCGACTCCTGACGTGCCCTCTCTCTCAAAAGACGGCTCTGTGAATTGAATAATGCCTGCCGGGCCTGATCGACCTGAAGACGGTTATTGATACGTCCGGCATCAAACGCAGCTTCCAGTTGTGCATGACTATCCCGTAACCTCGTCACATTAGCTTCAAGGTTCCGAATTTGTTGTCGTTCCTGCAGAAGGCCCATAAATCCTCCGGAGCCTCCCTTGGACGCAAGACCTGATGTTCCAGCTGACCCGCGGGAGGGTCCAGCGGACAAGCGACGACCAGCTACCATCTCAACATAGAAACTTTGCTGATATTGATGCATGCGACGCATATCAGCCAAAAAAGATCGTTCCACGCTGGCCAAATCCTCCAATGCCCATGCACGACCTCCATTTTGTAAAAGTGGCTGAATGAATCTAAAGCTGAACAACCCTGAAGTGGCCTCCCCTCCTCCTCCGGAGAAATCCCAGAGGAAAGTGTTGGCGATATTCAACAAAAGTTCCCCACCAGAGATCAAACCAAGACGCAATTGACTGTCGAGAGTCATAGATGAATCCTCACCGGGACTTGTAAGGTTAGATCCCCTTGATTCCCCATCCAAGCCCCCCCCAAAGAATAACCTTGGTCGCAATTTGAATCTCTCCTCAGTCACATCCAATGCAGAAAGATAAAGCGCCTCTTTTCTTTGCTGTAAATCTCGGGAATTCCGAACGGCGATCCTGACCGCGGAATCCAAGTCAATTACTACTGCGCCTGTTTGTCCCCTCGGCAAAAAGTCCAACCATTTGCCATCTCCATTCACTTTAGGCATATACCAATCTGTGGGCAACTTTCGACCGGCTATCTCGTGAAGAATCTTACCGGATGTCGAATCATCTTCCACATTTGCAAAATCGATCAAACGGGAACCCTCTGCAGGCATTGGTTCCAATGCTGCCTGCCTCCATCGATCATCATTAGCCCGCTGCCCCAGCAAAGCAGCAACATCTCGATCTGCTCGTTCAACCTGATGGACAGGGTCACATCCAGTCCAAAGAAAAAGGACTGAAATGGATGAAATCAAGTAGGTCAGAGGTCTGGGCATCTCAAAATAGGATAGAACAATGAAAATAGCCTCCATCCGAGACATTGGGACGTCAACGATTCCCTTTATAAATTCTCACAAACCTATTTACCTGATATATTAATCTCTAATTAAGTAAAATGATTCACAATACTCAAAAGGGATTAATTAATTTTTCAGGTGCTCATTAAGCCAATCAATTTGAAGTTCCAAAACATGTTTCAAATGCTCGTTGTAGATACTGTAGTGAGTCGCTCCATTAAGTAGGTGATGCTTCACGATGGTTCCCTCCTTCTTTAGGATATCGGCCACACGCTTGCCGTTTTTTTCGAAGTTGAGAAGTTCATCCTTCTCGACATCGATAATGAGTGTGGGCACCTTGATTTGGCTCGCAGTGGCAACCGGGACGTAGTCAATGCTTCTGGCAGTATTGTAACGCATGTGGTAATAGCGGGAACCCTTCTTTCCTCGACGCTGGGTCTTGTAAGGCACAGGCTCAGTCTCTCCTCGCGCCTGCTTCACCTTCAAGGCATAAGGTGGAAATGGATCCTTCCCTGAACGTCCGGCGGCCATGCCGGGGACCTGCATGACAAGGCATTTAACCCGGGGTTCATGTGCCGCGACCCATGTGACAAGTCCACCGCCATAGCTCGTTCCCAATAGTCCGATCGCAGATCCATCTATACCGGGTTCACCAACAAGGAAGGCTATGGCATTCCGAATATCCTCGACCTGTCCAGCGAAATCAACTTGCCAGCGAATGGCACGGGCCTTGACCATGACTTCCCCGGTCTCATCTGTTTCGGGCATGGGTTGCACCATCATCAGTTGGCTGTCGCTCTCCCCCCATCCCCGGTAGTCGAAGGCAAGGAAGGCATAGCCGTTACTGGCAAAAACAGGGCCCAACCGAACCGGTAGTTTACGCTTGGCCCCTCCGGTTCCGTTGGCAAAAACGATGGCCGGAAGCTTTTGGTTGGGCTTCCGGTCTTTCGGCAGGTAAAGGTCACCGGCCATCCGGGTCCCGTCACTCCAGATGGTGACGGCCCCACGCTCCACACCCTCCGGCAACGCCGGATATTTACGGGCCCGTGCCTGAGCCTGTGTCTCCCCATTCTGTCCAGAGGCTGATACAACAGCCCCTAAAGCTAATGAATATAAAATAAGCTGTTTCATGATTCGTCTGATGTATCCGGAAAATTTTATACTATTCATTGCCAGCACCCATGCGGTCCACCTCATCCTCCCCCGGTAAACCGAAGGAGTAAAGAAATCCCGTTGGCCGTTTGGGAAAGTAGGCCTCAGCTGGCAGGTTTGTAAAGTGGGTGTTGCCGGTCCCGATATAGACACGGCCTCTTGATACAGAAGGCCCAGCCAGTACCGGCCCGAGATAAATCTCCTTCAAGAGTTCTCCCGTGGAGGCATTCAGGGTAACAAGCTTGTTGCTGGATAAGGTGGTGAAAAAGGCCAAGCCATTTGCTATTGCCACGCCGGAAGCAACCGGATCTCCCGTATTTTGGAACAAAGGTTTCTCCTTGGTGCCTCCGACCCATGGGACCTTGGGTCGTTCATGGCGCCAATTCTCTATCTTCGTGTCGATACTGATTGAAGTCACTCGCCCACCACTCGGCGGAGCCAATCGTCTTATGGGATGCCTCACCTTGAAGATGCAATCGATACCATTCGTGAAAAACGATTTTCCATCCGAGGCACACCCGGTCTGCAACCCGCCGATGGTACTGGGCAGGGCCAGGGTTCGTGGGTCAATCTTTGGATTATCCATGGGTGGTCCGGTATAGATCGGGGTTTGGGCCACGATGGAACCATCATCGACCCGCATGATGTAAAAACCCCCATTCTTACAACCGGCGCCAACTACGGATGTTGGCTTGCCGGCCACTTGAATGGTAACGACCTTCGGTGTATCCCCAATGGACTGGTCCTTATACCCGGTCTTGGGATCCCACCCAGGCATGGTATGATTCCATACATCATGCTTGTTGATTTGCGTGACCCATTTCTCATGACCATTGCGGGAGTCTACCGCAATGATGGCCGATGAATGTGGAGTATACAAAAGCGGATCTTTCGGGGTTGGTCTCCGTGGGGCATTGTGAGTATCCGTTCCGAAGAAAACAGTTTGTGTTTTCGAATCATAGGATGGAGTACACCATACAGAACTGGTGGAAGGGCCGTAATGAAAGGTTCTAACACCAATGGGTGTTTTTAATTTGAAGGGCGGATCATACTTGATGGGGGTTGGCCCAACATCATACTTCCAGATAATCCGGCCATTCTTTAGATTCAGGGCCATGACGAAACCGCGACCGGAACAGCATTTGTAACCGGGATCCCGAGGCTGTCTATGCTCAAGGCCACCACCTGCAAAAACCACCGTGTCCTCAACAAGGATGGGAGAAGCCATCATGACGTTGGAGTTGTGGGCGCCGGGGAAGCCTTTCCCTCGTGAATTAACCCTCCAACGTTCCACTCCCGTCATACGATCCAGACAGTATGCCACACCCTTGACATCAGCAAAGTAAACCGAGTTTTCAGTGACCAGGGCGGAACTGTATACCCCGCCCCTCGGAATCAGGCCCTGGCTTTCTTTCTCATAGTTTGCAATTCGACGATCCTCATCACCCACTTCAAAAACCCATGCAACCTCACCATTGGGCTTGAGCTTGAAGAACCTCGGGAGCGTTGCAGTACCAAAATAAACGTGCCCGTTCACCACCGAAGGTGTCCCGCAGACCATGCCAAGTTTCCTCTTGGAATTTTTCGGCGGAAACTGCCACTTGAGTTCCAGTTGCCCTGCATTCTTCGGAGAGAGTGTCTTTTCATGCCCATTGAAACGCCAACCTTGGGGGTTCTGGTTGTAACTGGGCCAGTCACCCCCTGAAGTATGGTTGGAGACTGGCGATTCCAACTTCTCTG
The DNA here is from genome assembly GCA_018668635.1 of Opitutia bacterium. Classification (GTDB taxonomy): domain Bacteria; phylum Verrucomicrobiota; class Verrucomicrobiia; order Opitutales; family JABJCN01; genus JABJCN01. The sequence goes on along the minus strand of JABJCN010000232.1, from coordinate 6,526 downwards.
ACTTGATCAGCGCATTGTGGCCAACCAGCGACTTGAACGGGTCGAATGATTCACGCATCGCCCACGCCATTCCCCTAAACAGGATGATTCGGTAATAGGGATCGTTGAAGGTGAACAGGTTATGGCCGGGGATGGATCCAAAGACGCGGCCCCTGCCAATTTCCTTGGTCCAGAATAGCGGCCAATTTCTGCCATCCAGTTGCCCGGGCCTTGGCGGGCCCTTTGATGCCTTTTCGGCGCCAGCTTGCGAAGTGGCCAGAACACTCAATTCATTGATCTTGCCACCCAGTCCCCAGTAGTGCTCGTCTACCAGGCCAAACTTGTCCGGGAATCCATCAAAAATGCCATGGGCCCGTTTCGCCTCGACAGAACTGGGCATTGGAAGGACCCCCCACTTCGTCCTGCCTCGGGACCAGGCCAATCCAAACCGCTTGGCAACTTCCACCCCGACTGGTCCCTGGATGAAAGCCGAGTGAATCGCAACCAAACCACCACCACGCTTCAAATAAGCGTCCATTTGTCCGAACTGTTCGGATGACATCGCTTGCATCTGCAGATAGAAAACAACCAGGTCGGCTCGATTCCACTGCTCTACAGAAGGATAGCGATGAGCGCGCTCCACAGTGACCCCCGGTATTCGCCCAAGAAGTCCGGACATCAAGTCCCGTGCCTTGACGTGCTCGTGAAAGCCTGACGCATGGGTTCTATCGAAGTCCCAAACCCAAACGATGTTAAGTTCCCTTGAAGGCTTCGATTGTTCGACCTCACCAAGGATTCGTTTGACATCAGCCAATTCACGAATGGCCGGTCGTTGCCATGAATGCTGTGCCTCAACAATAGTAATGCCAAAGACAAAAAGTATAATAGCAGATAGAAGAGACTTAAATTCCATCAGCTTGTGCATTTCATATTGGGATTGCTTGGATTTCCTATAGGATAAATCGGGCATGTAGCTATATATTCCCTCAACTCCCAAAAACTGACACAATAAGTGAATAAATATTAATTAAGGGAGCCAATAGAAAGCTCAATCGAAGGCAGATTGATCACCCAAAGTTGATGAAAGCTCCACCTGCAAACATGCGTAGGCTTGTTTGTTGAGATGAATACCATCCGGTGAAAGATCCTTCGACTCCATCTGTGGTTCAAGTATCGCATAGGCATCGAGAAGTATTATATTGTATTGCTTCGCGAGCAGGCGAATGCCGGTGTTTATCTCTGAGTGAGCCTGATCTATTGCGGGAGAATGGAGTGTTCTATACTTCCAGGGGATTTTAAAAACAGGTGGAACAGTAAGAATAGCAATACTCTCAAATGATGGGAGATGGTTGTTCACGGTTGACTCGAGTGCAGCCAGGCAATTCCTGACGATCTCATCTTTAAGACCCGGATTAGTGCTGACGCTCTTGATGTCGTTTCCTCCACCGATAATAATTAACAACTTTCCCTTGAGCGAATCACGGTATGCCAAGGACCGGTGACTGATTTGCACTGAGGTTTGGCCTGGGATACCCAAATTGAGAACCCGGTCGTGGTTGTAGTCCCAATTTCTCGCATGTGAATCTCCGATGATGACAACCTCATGGGAACCGTTGACATCATCCTGAAGGTCCCAGGCTATTTCTCCAAGGGGATCCAAACGCGAGTCGTTGTATTTGTCGTAGGCTGTATAGGTTGTTTTATATCCGATGAAATTCCCAACGATTGATACAAGCAGCAGTATAGAAAGGATTATAATTAAGGGTCTCAATTTTAGCATCGTGCTTTACGATTAGAATGAAAAAATTTCCTCAAAATCTTGCCCTCATGAACTGATCATCAAAATTCTAACAAACAATTATACTCCGGCTTTTTTCATGGTAAGAATTCGGGATAACTTGACTGCCATAAATGCTGAATGATTTACTCGCCCAATCAATGTAAATGTTTACAAAAAGAATATGAAAATTGGGTTCAATAAACTGGAGATTTCAACCGTTTTTATGCTGACTCTTATGGCGAATCTGTTCAGCGCGCCGGACAGGGATTCATTTGCCAGGGAGAAAAGGGAGATTCAGGGAGTCCCGGTGGAGGCTTTTGAACTGGGCAAGGAAAACCTTAAAGTAGAGGTTTGGGCCCGCTCGCCACTTGTCTACTCCCCTGTTGCAATGGATTTTGATGCTAAAGGACGCCTTTGGCTAACCGAGGGGATAGACTACAATCAAAGGCCACGTGTGGATGCAGGTCGTTCAATTATGGTACTGGAGGACAAGGATGGTGATGGAAAGGCAGACAACTCCCAGGTGTTTGTCACAGAAAAAGACATACGCCATGCACCATTGGGTATCGCCGTATTCGACAATCGAATCGTGCTTTCCTCCACTCCTTCCATAATCATTTACACGGATGTTAATCGAAACGCTGTCTTTGAACCCAAGATTGATAAGAGAGAGGTCTTCCTAACCGGCTTTCAGAATAAGAACCACGACCATACCGTGCATGCCGTGGTTGGCGCGCCCAGCGGGCAATGGCATTTTTCCTTTGGAAATTGCGGTGCCGATATTCAAACAAAAGATGGGAGACATTACCTATCCGGTTGCTACTACGGATATCCGGACGCTATTGGAAAGCCCAGTTCCGATGGCGAGGTCTACGTCGGGGGAATGACGATGCGGATCAACCCGGACGGAACAGGATTGCAACCAACCGGCGAAAACATGCGGAATCCCCACGACATGTTTGTCACCTCACAGGGCGATATTTTTCAAAGCGATAATGACGACCCGGCCCACTGCCGATCTTCATGGGTGATGGAGTATGCAAATATGGGGTATGCTGACCTCAAGGATGGAAGCCGCTCATGGGAGGAGGTTGCCAAGACATGGGAGGAGCCTGCAGGCTGGAATAAAAGCCGACGTTTCTCAAGGTCCCACTGGAGGGAGAACTATCCGGGGGCCTTCCCTCCCGGATCCATCTACGGTGCCGGTTCCCCAACAGGAAATCTCTTCATAGAGGACGATACCCTTGGTCTTGCCGGGACTTACCTGGTTTGCTGCATGGTGCGCAAGGAAATCATGGCATGCCGTCCTGAGTTGGTCGATGCACAGATCGAGATGGGCGGACATCAACCGTTTGTAAGCCTTAAGACCGGAGAAAAGGGACAGCGCTTTCTCCCCACCGATGTTGCCCTGGCTCCAGATGGCTCCCTCTTCTTCTCCGATTTCTACAATGATACAAGCCGACGCACAAACCAGGTGAGTGGTAGCATCTATAGAATCACCCGAAAGGATCAGCCCAAACTCCCTAAGCCCGGGATCGATTTCAATAGCATCGAGGGACTGGTCGATGCCCTCGCAAATCCTGCGGTCAATGTCCGCTCCCATGCCGCAGCGCAACTGGTTGCCCTTGGAGAAAAAGCCTTTGGTAAAGTAAATGAATTTCTGAAGGCCAACGAAAAGGAGGGACACCTGAGGGCGCGCGCAATGTGGGTTCTGGCTCAACTCGGGGAAAAGGGTCGTGCCAGGGTTGCTGAATACTTGACTGCCGAAGAGGATGCGGAAAAGCCCCTGGTCGCCTATCGGGCACTGCGTCATGCGGATCCCGGTGGCACGCTTGATCGGGCGAAGACTTTGGCTAAATCAAAGTTCCTGTCCGTCCGCAGGGAAGTTGCCGTCAGCCTGAGGGATATTGCCTATGACAAATGTAAATCTGTCATCGGGGACCTGATTGATGGGTATAACGGAAGAAACCGGTATTACCTGGAAGCCTTGGGTGTCGCCTTCACGCACAAGGAAAAGGAAATCTACAGGGAATTGGTTGCCCCCCGTTTTTCCAACCCGGAAAAGTGGTCAAGAACTGCCAAAAATCTTGCCTGGCGCCTGCATACCCCGGAAGCGATTCGCGATCTGGATACCTGTATCCGGTCACAAGTGCCACCGGTCGATGAATTTCGCTTTCTGGCAATGGCATTTGCCAGTTTCAGAAATGACGGGGAGCGGAAAGATCGCAAGGAACGTCTCCTTGCATTGGGCAAATTGAAGGAATTTCGACCCGTGCACTATCAGGTCAGCGTTCGTGAGATCGTGGAAAAGGATTTGAACAACCTCCAGGGTGAACTCATGACCGCCAGCTACCAAGTCCCGAAGAATCTTGGAGAACCGACCAAGGTGTCGAGCCCGGCTAAAATTGCAAAACTGAAGGGAGACCCGGAAAAAGGAAAGGCTCTGGCTGGAAAATGCTACATTTGCCACAAGATTGGGGGTGCGGGTGTTCCCTTTGGTCCCGAGCTGACCCACTGGGGAAAACAGCGGACAATTGAGCAGATCGTTCAAGAGATTGTGTCCCCGGACGCCAAGCTGGCCCATGGCTACGAGAAACCCATCCGGGTCAGGGGGCGAAACAACATAGCGGAAGGTTTCATGTCCAATTACAGTTGGCACGCGGGCTCCCTGAAAATAAAGGTCATGGGTGGAGAAACCCGAAAGATTCTCTTCCGCAGGTCAGGTTCCAAGATCGACTACCTCAAGGAATCCTGGATGCCTTCGGCTTCAAAACTTGGACTGTCAGATCAAGATGTATGTGATGTAGCCTACTTCCTGAAACAATCCGGGTCCAAGGAGAATGCACCACTGGTGGGAACTGAAAAGGAAAGCGTCCCCCCAAAGGGCGATGAACCCGGGTGGGAGGTACTGACCGGGGAAGATTTCGTAAACGTTAACTGCCATACGGATACATGGACCTGGAAACTCGGTCATGCATTCTGTACAGGAAAGCCGACCGGGGTGATCCGATACAGGGAACCCTTAGAGAACTTTGAGCTCCTCTGCGAATGGATGCACAAGAAAAAGGGCGGAAACTCGGGCGTATTTGTCTGGGCAACTCCCAAGAGCATTGGCCAGCTTGCCTCCGGTCACGGACGCCTGCCCAAGGGGATAGAGGTTCAGGTACTCGATCTTGGTTACGCGGAAGTCTACAGGGCTAGGCACAAGAAGCCGGCGGACTGGTTCACCAGCCACGGGGATGTCTTTCCAGTCGGGCCCATAAAGATGAGACCGTTCCCCCCCGTTGCACCCAACGGAAGGCGGAGCTTTCCCTCCAAGGAAACCACCAGGGGAATCAATGAGTGGAACCACTACTACGTGAAGGCGAAAGACGGTGAAGTTCGGCTCTGGGTAAATGGCGAGGAGGTATCAGGGGGGGATAATATTTCCCCGGCATCAGGCTACCTTTGTTTGGAATCAGAAGGCGCCCCGATTGAGTTCAGGAACATCAGGCTCCGTAAGCTCTCGTCACCATTGAAGGGGGAATCAATACCTGCTTTCAAGCCCCAACCAGCCATCGACCTCAAGGGACACCCGACTCTTGGAAAGTGGTATTACGGTGGTCATTCACGGGAAATCACAGAGGATGGAATGGTAATTCTACGCGAAGGCAAAAATATCCAATGGAAGAGGCGATGCATCTCCAAGACCAAGGATGGATTTGTCCTCGAGGGGAACCTCACCCATCAGCTCAAGGGCGACGTGTTGAACATCGAGAATCGTTACAAGGCGAAACGGAAATAGCATCGCCAACGGTTGGCCACTAAAGCCACTAAAAGTCAAGGGATCCACTGTCCCCGCTTGGGACTTTTCTTGCGTGGGTCCGGCGGTCCACCAAGTGGAATGGAATTCTCCTCAATTTCCTTCAGGAGAGTCTCGGCCAGGGCCTTCATTTCCTTCACCTTGTCCGGATGCTGTTCACTCCGGTTGTGTTGTTCAACTGGATCCTTGGCCAAATGAATGAGGACCGGGCCCTTGTTCGATCCCTCGATTTCCTTTACCTTGTCCAGGTAAAGTTTCCATTCACCGACCCGGATCGCCTGTGGCACGGCCCATCCCTGCCAGTACAAAAGGCTGGTTCGGGGATGTAGCTTGGCCTTGCCTGTCAGGCTTTCCCATAAGTTAAGCCCATCAATCTTGGGAACGCTCCCGGACTCCTTATTCAATGGGATTCGACACGCATGGGCGAGAGTGGGCAGGAGATCGATCGCGGTGGTCAGTTTGTCAGTCGCCTCCCCGCCAGGGATCACGTCAGGGAAACGAATGATGCAAGGGACCCGCGTACCGCCCTCGAGCGCACTCCATTTCAATCCCCGAAAAGGCTCTCCACTCCCCCACTTTTTCTGTCCCGGCTCGGTACCGTTGTCGGAAATGAACACCACGATCGTCTGCTTCTCAAGCCCGGTGCTCTTCAGGGTTTCCAGGATCTCCCCTATCCTTCCGTCCAGTTCCTCGACCACGTCGCCATACGCGCCATTAGCTGATTTGCCCTTCCATTCAGGGTGGGCCTGCGCAGGGAAATGGGGAGCCGAGAAAGGAAGATACAGGAAAAACGGTTTTTTTCGGTTGGCCTTGATGAACCGGATGGCCTCATTTGTAAAATTCTCGGTCAGGCGACTGTTATTGAAGGGGTCGGCGACCAGTTCCCTGCCCCGCCAAAGTTTCTTCGTCTGGTTGTTGCTCTTGTCGATGAAGTAAGTCAGGTCGAACCCTTGTCCCATGGGATG